>CAJPOH010000045.1 GCA_905372205.1 uncultured Treponema sp. | reverse complement strand
ACTTAGTGGCAATAGCAACGCAAGCCTTTTGAATGTGGAAGGAGAAGGTGCTATTTCTGTCTTGCCATCTTTAACGGGAGAAGGGGAGTTTTTAGCTGTAAGAACCAACATACCAATAGAAAATGGAACATACAAAACAATACGGAGTAAGCCTGAGGGGTCTCTCGCTGATATACAGTTAAGCAAACCTGAAAATTGGATATTTAATCAAACTCTTTATACCCCATTAACGTGGAAAGGTGGATTGTCTTCATTTGAAAAAAATTGGCAAAAATCAGAAAACTGGATTCCTAGAGGTGTGCCATATGAAGAAAGTGATGTGGTAATTCCAAGTGGTAAAGTTTACTATCCACTCCTTGCTAGCAATGTAAATGCAAGAAGTGTTGCAATTCAACAAGGGGCTTCTATTGATTTAGGAGCGTTTCAAATTTTAACTACAAGTGCCAAAACTGCTAAAATTAGTAATAGTGGTACGTTATCTCTTTCGGGCACAAACGACCAAAGGGCATGGTTTGAAGCAGGAAATATCAATAATAAAATTATTTTACAACCTGATTCTAAAGTTTGGTATTATGCAGGGTCTATGGATGCTATATACGAAGGTCCTTATAAAAACTTAAAGCTTTCTCGAAGTGCAGTAGCTTCTTCTTTGACGGTAGAAAACATCACAAGTATAGATCAGGCAATTTCAATAACAGGAGATGCTCAACTATACAAAGGAAGAGTTGAAGTTTTAGAAGACGTAACTTTTGCGACAACTAGTGCTAATAGCACAATCAAGTTTGAAGGTGAAGTATTTGCAAAAAATGGTGCAATACATAAAAATATCACAATAACAAAGGGAGCAGTTAGTGCAAAAGAAAGAATCACTGCCAATAAACTTGATGTGGCAGGAAAGTCTTTTGTGGCAGAAAAAGAAATTGAACTAGCCTTCAACTTTGAAGGCAAGAGTGAGAACATTGAAACAAAAACTCAAGTAAAAGCTAAAAATATCAATATTGCTACACCTTGTACTGAATGGGTATCAGCTAGCAATGTGATAGTTGAAGAAAGTATAAGCGTAGATGATGGCACTGATTGGAAAGCTAACTCGGGCAACGTTTTGTTTAAGAAAGATTTAACTTCTTCTAAATTGCAACAATTAGCAGGCAAGATTGTTGCCAATGGAACAGGTGTTCAAAATATAAAAGCAAAACAAATTAAAGCTCTCGAAGTGGTGCAAACTTCCAATTCTAGTTTATTATCTCTTATTCCTATTCCTCAAACAATAGAAAAGATAACAAATCTAGGAACGTTAGATGTTCCTACAAATGCAGATTTAACAATTGCAGAGTTAGGTAATAAACCAGCTGCTACTTTCACTAGTACCTCTTCAATTAAGTTGGAAAAGGAAATTACTAATGAAGGAATGCTAACAATTTCAACTCTTTTGCCTGTTGGAAATGCCATAAAGATTGAAGGTTCGTCTAATCAAAATGCCACAAATATAAACAACTTACTATTTGAAAATGCCGGTGAAAAAAGTATCGAAATTAAAAATAATATCAGTGTTTCAGGACACTTAAAACTTTCAGGTGCTAATGCAACACAAGTGCTAGAAGTGAAAGGTCCTGGAAAAATATACCTATCTTCTGCTTTTAGTGATACTGGTAGGTTTTTGCATGTTCATACAAATATTCCTCTTGAAGGAGCTACTTGCATAACAGAAAAAAGTAAGCCTATTGGTACTCCTTCTGAGATACAACTAGGTAAACCTGAAAATTGGTTGTTTGATGATGCTTTAATGGTATTAACATGGGAAGGAGTTATAAATGATAGCTGGGTTGAAAGGCAAAACTGGCGACCTAAAGGTTTGCCATTTGCAGAAACAGAAACTATTATTCCAAGTGGCAAGGCTCATTACCCTCTTCTTAGTGCCGATGTTAATGCAAAAAGTGTTGCAATTGAAGGTGGGGCATCATTAGATTTATCAACATTCCTTATTAGAACTTTAAGTTCAAAGTTTAGCAAAATCTCTAACTTTGCGATGCTTAAATTAGAAGGAACTAATGAACAAAAAGCATGGTTTGAATCTAACAATGAAGATAATAAAATTATATTGCAAGATGGTTGTGTTGTTTTATACTATGGTTCTTCAACAGCTCCAATTTATTCAGGTCATTATAAGAACTTAAAACTTTCCCGAAGTGTTTCTTCTAGTTCTTTAACGGTTGAAAACACTACAACAATAGAGCAGGCTATCACAATTGATATAGATTCTCAGCTATACAAGGGAAGAGTTGAAGCTTTAGAAGACGCAATTTTTACAACAACTGCTACTAATGGCACAATCAAATTTGAAGGTGAACTACTTGCAAAAAATGGTGCAACACATAAAAATATCACAATAACAAAGGGAGTGGTTAGTGCAAAAGAAAAAATCACTGCTAACAAACTTGATGTGGCAGGAAAGTTTTTTGTGGCAGAAAAAGAAATTGAACTAGTCGATAACTTTGAAGGAAAAAGTGAAAAGATAGAGACAAAAGGATTATTGAAAGCAAAGAACATCAACATTGCTTTTTCTTGCAATGAATGGGTGAGTAAAGATATAAACATAACAGAAAATATTATTCAAGATGGAAAGATATGGAAGAGTAACGGTGTGGTGCAAGCTAAAAATATAAATATAGGAACAACATGCACAAAATGGGCTTCTAGCAATGACATAACAGTTTTAGAAAATATAACAGCAGCTACTACTCAATGGAATGCTACGAATGGAAACATTTCTGTTTTTAAGGATTGCAATAGTCCTAAGTTGGAGCAAAGCCAAGGCTCGTTAATTCTAAATGGTAATGCTGAGCAAAACCTAATAGCTAAAACACTAAATAGGTTAGAAATGCAAAATACTTCTAACACAGATAAAATGAAGCTAGATTTTGAAACAGTTGCAGAGTTTATCTTGCAAAGAGGCTATGCTAGTTTATTAAAAGATATAGCTATCACAAGGGCATTTGCCAATAATGGTGGTGTTTTTGATGCACTTGAAAAGAAAAAAATAGTAACACTAAAGCCTATAGATACTCTTCTAACAATAAGTGGAAAACTTAGCATATCAGGTGATCCTACCCCTTCTAGTGTGGACACGGGAACAAAATTCTATCAATTACATTGCAAAAATGCTGGTGGAAAGACTTTGCATTTTACTAATGCTATTGAAATTCTTTATGATATAAGTTCACAATCGGGGTATGTTCCACAACCAAACGAAGGCTTCACTCAAGATGAGAAAAGTTTGGTTTTGGAAGGTACAAATGCTACGTCAAAGTTAAACATAAAAGGAAATGCACAAATATGGTTTGATGGTACTCCACCATACCCAAAACCAAAAAAAGGTGGAAAGTTTTTGCATGTTGCCTCTGGAGTGCAAATTAGAGGAGGGTGTTACAGGGTTTCTGGTAGCACCCATGATAGACCAGCCCCTAGAAACTGGATATTTGAAGAGTATGCAAAAATGATTTCCACATTGGCAATTAATGGAACAAACGAAGTATGTATAACATTTTCTCGAAAGCTTACAAAACCTGTTCCAGATTCTCTAAAGATAACTATTCCTTCACATCCTGATATGATTTCAATTTCTGCTACTTCATATCCAAAAGGAAGTAATAAGACAGAATCTGATACGTGGTTTTTTCAGTTTGCACAAGACTTTACTCCTACAATGTTACTAGAAAAACAAGCTGTTATTAGTTTAGGAGAATCTTCGCTTGATTTTATTTTTGAAGAACCAGATTCAGATCTTTATCCATTCAAAAAAGGTTATATAAGTGATATAGGTTTAAACTTAGTTAATCCTGTATTAGCAAAGAATACTAAGCAACTTAAAGTTTTTGATGGAAGTAAAACAATTCCTTTTATAAATACTTCATTGTTTGTTGATGTTCCTTCTGTATTGGATGGAAGAACACTAAAGCTATATGCTGACAGCAACTCGAATTTTAATAATAAGTATTGGGTACCAAACAAAGCTAATATCCCATGGAAACCAGCTTTTGCAGCAACACAAGCAGAAAATACAGGTGCTGCTGGCTTTTCTATTGATGTTGGAAAATCCACGCCTGATACGAAAATGTTTATATTGCCAACTCACATTAGTCAACTTAAAGTGAATGAAACGGTCGGATTTATGCTTTCTTATGAAGACTTACCATGTGCAAGGCTAAAAAATAATAATGATATATTTTCTTTTGATTTATGGAGATTTGGTTTTGTAGGGACAACATTGCAGAGAGCAGGTGTTACTATATTGAATAATGTAATTAACGTCTCGCGAAATCAACAAATGGGAATAGAAATAACCACAAAAGGTGCAGGAATGTTGACAGTTCAGATTATGACACTTGATGGAAACATTGTTAAAACTTTTGTGAATGATTATAAAGCTCAAGGCAATTATAGTTTTTATTGGGATGGTAGAAACGAAGCAGGAAGAGCAGTTGCACGCGGAATGTACTTTGTGCGTGTTTCGGGCAAAGGTATAGATGAGATTAGAAAAGTGTTGGTAACACACGATTAGCTTTTTTAATGCAAACAATTACATTTTTGCCCGGCAAAGCATGGCTTTCAATACCTAAGTTTGAAAGCCACTTATATGCTGAGCTAGATATATCAAAAGAAGACTCAACTAATGGCTTTGATGATGGGGTTTGTTTCTATGATAGAATAGTGTATAAAGAAGGAATAAGCAAACAAATATTTTGGGCAAAGCTAGAAATGCAAGAGCCTTTTATTGCAACTTTTTCTAGCATAAGTGAAGCTAGCAATATTCTTAAAAGTATTCAAAGAAACTGGGCAATGCATCCATATAAGTGCATAAGAAGAGCAGAGTTAATTAAGCAAAAGTTGCCTTTTATTAGTGAAAAACAAAAGACTTTCCCATACATAATTCCAAATGCTCCAATGGGTATTTTTACATTGTTAGATGAAAACACTATTTTTGCTTCTAGCAAAACAACAAGCCCGCTACCTCTAGGAAGATTGCACTTTATAGAAGACAAAATAAATCCACCATCTCGTGCATATCTTAAATTATACGAAGCTTTATGCTTATTTGATTATTATCAAAAAGCTTTTTATCGAGATGAAACAAAAGGTATTTTCATTAAAGAAAAGCCTTTTGAAAATTTAACATGTGTTGAAGCGGGAGCTTCGCCAGGTGGGTGGACATGGGTGCTAGATTCACTTGGTGCCAATGTTATTGCAATAGATAGGGCATCTCTAGCTCACTACTTACAAAACAAAAAAAACATTACATTTATACCTCATGATGCTTTCACATTGCCACCTTCATATTTTGGCAAGGTTGACTGGGTGTTTTCTGATGTAATTTGCTATCCTCCAAGACTTCTTGAGTGGGTGCAAAAATGGCTAGATTCAAAACTATGCTCAAAGTTTATATGTACGATAAAAATGCAAGGTGAGCCAGATATGGAAAGTATTCGAGGTTTTGCAAGTATTCCTAATTCAAAAATAGTAAGCTTAACTGCAAATAAACACGAACTCACATGGCTTCATTGGGAGAAGCTTTAAATATAGACTAAAATCAATAATTGACTTATTAGATTTTATTATATAGCATACGACTGTTATCTTAAAATTTACATTTTAAGAATATTTTAGGATTTTTTAGGAGGATATCTTTATGAAAAAGAAAAACAGTAGAAATTGTATTTTTAGTGTTTCGATTTGTCTTACTTTGTTTATGCTTTTGTTTGCATCTTGTAAACAAACACAATCTAATCAAAGACAGGAGACACCTGAAAGTAAGACTGTCAAGGTTAGTATTAAAACAAAAGATAGTCATGTGAAAACACTTCCAAAGGATTTTGAGCTTGACAGAGGAACAACACTAGGGTTTTCAGAATTAAATGACAAAATGACTGACCTCACCTTTGAAACAGGCTATGTTATTCATAAAATATTTGCACAAAAGATTGCAGGCGTAGAGATTACAGATACTGCTAGGTACACTTTTAATGTTGACACAACTATTTTCATTGTTTCTAAGGTGATTGACCTCAAGGATGAAGTAAAGCTTGTTAGCCTAGAAATAGATGGAACCTCAAAAGAAATTAAAAATGAAATTGATGCAGGAAAAACAAAGAAAGCTAAAGTTTTGGTGAAGGCTAGTGCTAGTCCAGCAGATGCTAAAATTATATATGAGCCTAGTCTTGAAGAAAAGGGTGAACAGAAGTTTTGGGTTTTATCTGATGGGAATAATTCATTAAAGCTTACAGTAAAAAAAGAAAATGAAGAAAAGATTTATACTGTTAATATTGAAAAGATTGATGCAGATGCTCCTATTCTAAAAAAAATCACTGTTGGGACAACAGTTAAGGTAGGAAATGAAATCACTTCGTCGATGGAGTTTACAACAAGCGAACAAGCAAAGGTTAGTGTTGAAGTAGAAACTGAACCGGAAGGTGTTCGTGTGAAGTTTAATCCTGAGCTTAACGATGATGAATTAACTTTAACAGGAAAGGAAACTCCTCTTTCTATTACAGTAGAAGAGGGAACTAAAAAAACTGAATATAATATAATAGTTAAAAAAGTAGTGACACCAAAAGTGTTGATGGAAAAATTGTACGTTTTTGGTGGTAGAATGCAAGGAAGAGATTCTGAAGGGAAAAAAGAAGATATAGATAAGATATTGGATGGAGAAAAGGATATTGTTTTAGAATTGGCTGGTCCTATGGCAAACTTAGTTCCTGCTTCAGAAGTTAAAGAATGGACATCTTTAGAAATTAATGGCAAAAAATATACCCCATATGCTTACAATAAGAATAAGTCTATGGCTACTGTTACACTTCCACTTCCACAAAAGGAAGGAACGATCGATGTTAATATTAAAGTCAAGGATGGAGAGGATGCTGCTGATTTTAGCTTTAAAATTAAAAGAATTGATCAAACTGTTGACGT
>CAJPOH010000044.1 GCA_905372205.1 uncultured Treponema sp. | reverse complement strand
AGATGATTAATTAAATCTCTTAATACTTGACCAAAAGCTAAAATATCCCATACACTATGATGTGTATATGCAGTGTTTTTTAGTTTTGAGTTTTTATGTTTTAGCACTTGTGTTAGATAGTATGAGGGCGTTTTATTTTTCTCTTTCAATGTTTAATTCGGGAATGCTATCTTTCTATTCTTACATAGTGTCGTCCTTTTTTTCTCTTAGTCCAATACTTTGGTTTACTATGATTATAGGTGAAAAAAGATATATTAGGAACTTGAAAGCTATAGCGATGATTAAATTTCTTTCGATGTCCTCTAGTGTTTTATTTCTTTTAAGGTTATTCAAAAACACTGAAACATCTCCACTTGGAGAAGTTATTAGCATGTATGTTTTCTTTTTCTTGTGTGTGGATTTTGTTATGTTAGTTTTTTCTCTATTTAGGGAGGTTAGCTTGTGCAAATAATACCTGTTGCAGGAGGTAAAGGTGGAGTTGGAAAGAGTTTAATTGCTGCTAATTTGGCTATTGCTTTAGCTCAAGCAGGAAAAAAAACTTACCTTATAGATATGGATTTGGGAGCTTCTAACCTTCATTTGATTTTAGGTGAATATGGTGCTAAGAAAGGTATAGGAACATTTTTATCAAAAGCGTCTAAATTTGATGAGATAATCACAAAAACACAATATGAAAATCTTTTTTTTATACCAGGTGATTCTGAAATTCCAGGTTATGCAGCTTTGAGAGCAAAACACAGAAACGCTTTGGCTAAGGAATTTATCAAACTAGATGCAGACTATATTATAATAGACTTAGGGGCCGGAACGCATGTAGGGGTGCTAGACTTCTTTTTGCTTTCTGCACGTGGAATAGTAGTTACAACTCCTTCTGTTACCGCAACTCTCGATGCTTATATCTTCTTAAAAAATGTGGTCTTTAGAATGATGACATCCGCTTTCCCATCCGGTTCTAAGGGAGCAATATTCTTGGAAAACTTGAGAAAAGATGCCTCTTCAATGCAAATGATGTATATCCCAAAAATTACAGAACAATTGAAAGATATAGATAAGGATAATGCAAGCGTTTTTATAAGACGACTGGAAAAGTTTAAACCACGACTCATAATGAATATAATTGATGATCCTAAAGACACTGAAAAGGCTCTTAAAATTAGAAGATCTTGTAGGCAATATTTGGATATAGATTTGGAACACTTGGGCGTTGTCTATAGGGATTCTATGCAAGATGTGGCTCTTTCTTCAAAATTACCTGTCTTAATATATAAGCCTCAATCTATGGTTTCTCAAGCAATATATCGCATTTCAGAAAAAGTCATTACATCAATGCTTCCATCAAATTTTGATGATGATGATTTTGCTTCTTTTGCAGATGAAACTTTTGAAAATGCAGAATCTGAAGCACAGTTTGACTATAAAAATAGAATGGATTACATAACAGAATTAGTAGGTGGTGAGGCGTTGTCTGCAGGAGATTTAGCAGAAATGGTGAAAACTCAACAGTTTGAAATTTCGATATTAAAAAAAGAAAATATGCTATTAAAACATAAAATCAAAAAAGCTATTGAAAGTGGTTTTAAAGTATAAGGGGAAGTATCCAAAATGACTAACTGGACTATAGAACACAACAATGACATTAACAAGTGGTATTTAACTTTTTCTTCTTGCATACAAGAAGAAAAACCTGATGTTGAGGATATTTATCTTGAGATTAAGAAAAAAGGTATAGACATCAGGTCTGTTATATCAAAACAAAAAATTCAAGACTATATTGATGAACAAGCTAAAATGCCAACTGTTCCTGCTCCTCTATTGTTGCAACTCGACCCTTCTTTTGATGTAAGGGTGATAGTTTCAAATGATAAACTCTCTGCAAAGCTATATGTTAGAAAAGCGTTTGATATCTCCCAAAGTTTGCCCACAAACATTGTTTTGCGTTCTTTGCAAAATTCAAAAATAAAAGATTTGAATATGGCTGATATCAACTCAGTTTTAGCTCAATTTGATTCATCTAGCAACATGGAGTTAGAAATGTCTATCAAAACAGGCATAGCCCCTAAAAGAGGAAAAGATAGGACACTAATTCCACATTTTGAGCCATTACAGCAACACGAAGTTACCCGCATTTTAGAAAGACTTCGTAGTTCTAAATATAGAAAGGAAGGAGAGGCATCCCCAGATGAGGATATGGAGTTTCCTCTTTCTGAAGCAGAACAATTTGCCTATGTAGAAGTAGATAATGTAATTTACGATATTTCTCAAGCAGAACCCGGAGAGTCCGGTATTGATGTGTATGGAAACAAGGTTGAAGGATTGCCAGGTAATATGCCTTTTGTTGTGGATTCTAGAAACATTGTCCAACTAGGAGATGAATTTAGGGCAAATACTACGGGTATTCTCATAACAAAACAAGATGGTACAAACATAAAAATGAGGGTGATCCCTTATAAAAATGCAAGAGTGAAGGCTGTAGTTAGTAAGGATAAGATGTCCGCTGTCCTTATTCTTGAAAATGGGGCAGGAGCTGGAGAGGTTTTATCGGTCAACCTGATTAAGACAGCACTAAATGATGCGGGACTTCTTGAGGTAACTCCTAGCAATAAGATTGAAGATGCAATGAAACATGCGAAAGCTAATGAAGAAACTGAATATCCTCTGTTGAAAGGTGTTGAACCTATAGGACCAGGCTCTTATCTTTTGGATTGGAAAATTACTTTTAATGAAAATGCAACTGTTGCTACTGTACAAGAAGGAGATTTAATTCTCGAGGGTACAAAACTCAGTAAGGGGCAAGAAGGAAAAGATGTTTTTGGCAAAGTGATTAAGCAAAAAGCAATTCATGAAGTCCCTATTCCGAATGCTGATGATTCTTTAAGGCTGGATGAAAATAATGGAACTACAAAGTTTTATGCTCTAATTTCTGGTGAGTTAAGTTACGTCGATAACAAATTAAGCATAGCTTCAACAAAGACTATTGAAGGAGATGTTGACACTCCCAATCAAAAAATTACGTTTCCTGGTGACATTGTGGTTACAGGCGACGTTGGGGATGAGGTTACTATCAAAGCGAAAGGGAATTTGACTTGCAAGGGAGATGCTGCAATTTGCCTTTTATATTCTGAGATCGTTTTACGTCTTGAAGGTGGTATGAAAGGAAGAGGACGAGGAACTCTATGGTCTAAAGGAAATATGTTTTTAGGCTTTTGCGAAGGGGCTAAAGTTTTTGCTGGTGGCAATGTTAATGTTTCTGAATATTGTTTTATGTGTGTTGTTAAAACTAATGGACTTCTTTCTGTGCAAGGTCATCATGGAGCTTTAGTCGGTGGCAATATTCATGCTGCTAGAGGCTGTGTTGTTAGAAACTTAGGTGCTGAAAAAAGCATTAGAACAGTTATTTCTTTTGGACAAGACTATTTAATAAAAGATGAGATTGAAGTACATGAAAAAGAAATTGAAGAAAATACTCACACAATAAAGGAAGCTGACGAAAAATTAAAAGATTCTACCCTTAAGGAAGCAGAAATTGATGAGATTAGAAAAAATAAAGTTAAACTAATAAAACGCAATTCTGCATTACAACTTAGAATATTCAATCTAAAAGAAAACTTTGAATTTCATATTCCATCTGTTATCAAAGTTTTGGGTACTATTTATCCTGGTGTTGTGCTTGAAAGTCACGGACGCTATTTTGAAATTTTTGAAAAACAATCTAAAGTTGAATTTAAGTTTGATGAAGTCAATGGAAACATTATTTGTAATCCTATCGAAGAATGAGGCTTTAAGTTATGCTTTTATATATTGATTATCCTTCGTGGTTACACCCCGAGATTATACCAGGTTTTAAGTATTTAAGATGGTATGGTTTGATGTATCTCGTAGCTTTTTTTATTGCATATCTTTTTTTTAAACTTCAAGTAAAAAAAGGTGAAGTGGTAGGCTTATGCAAGCAAAAAAAAGATATGACAGCTGATGATGTCTCTAATGTGTTTATGTATGGAATAATAGGTCTTTTGATAGGGGCTAGAATCTTTGGAACGCTTGTATACAATACATCATATTATCTAACACGTCCCCATTTAATTTTTTGGCCATTTGCTAGTGTTGGTGGAAGACTTGAGTTTACGGGTTTCCAGGGTATGTCGTATCATGGTGGTTTTATAGGTGGCTTTTTTGGTGTATTGCTTTGGTGCAAGCTTAATAAGTTTGACTTTCTTGCTATTGCAGACATAATGGCTCTTTCAATTCCATTTGGCTATACATTTGGCAGGCTTGGTAACTTTGCCAATGGAGAGCTTTATGGACGCATTACAACGAGTAAAGTTGGTATGGTTTTTCCTCAAGTGCCAATGCAAGAACGTTTTGACGCTAATTTAGGCTGGGTGAGAGATTTTGCTAGCCAACTTGGAATTACTATACAGGAGGGGGCTAGAGTTGTGAACCTTCCTCGCCATCCAAGTCAATTGTATGAGGCTTTGTTTGAAGGCGTTGTTTTAGGTTTAATTCTTTTTTTCATTAGAAAGAAAAAGCCCTTTAATGGCTTTATCACCTGCCTTTATGCCTTTGGTTATGGCTTTTTTAGATTTATAATAGAGTATTTTAGGCAACCAGATGCTGATTTAGGTTATATCATCAATGGAACAGGGAGTACTAATATCTATATTTATGAATCATGGAAAAATCTTTCTATGGGGCATATCTTGTGCTTAACCATGATGATTCTTTCATTAGCTTCGTTAGTAGTGTTTTTCTACAAAAAGTATTCATCAAAAAATAAGTGAAAGAGACTTTTAAGCTTCAAGAAAAAAATATAAGCGATCTCTCTTTTATACGAATTGCTTGCTTCTCTGTTGACATTATGTTAGGCGATATCTGGGGGAATGCAGAAAAGGTTATAAAAAGTGCAGAAAAAGCTAATAGGCTTAATTGCAATGTTGCATCTTTTCAACCACTTACTTTAACAGGCTCTACTTGTGGTTCTCTTTTTTTTGATAATTTCTTTCTTGAAAATGCAAAAAAAGCTCTTTTTTATGTTGCAGAAAAAACAAAGCAATTTTCTTCTATTCTCTTTATCGGACTTCCTATAAGGAATGCTGGATATCTTTATAATTCTGTAGCTTGCATAAATAATGGAAAAGTAATTTTTATAAATGCTTTGTATAATTCTTCTCAAACTTCACGCTTTTTTGCTAACTATAAAGGAAACTGCAAAAAACTAGAAAAAGACGACATCCTCTTTGGTAGTGATATACACTTAAATCTAGTACTACCTCACGGAAATAGTGTTACGTTAAAGTGTATGAATGAAGAAAATGGCTGTGCTATTACCACAACAGCTGGAATTGAGCTAATTTTTTCTAGTCTTTCCACTAGAGCAGGTAGTGATGAAGTCAAGTTTTATTCTAATATTTCAAAACAAAAAAATAACGTTATTCTTTTCTCTTCTCCATCCATAACAGAAAATGATGCACACCATGTGTATTCTAACCTTACAGCTATTTTTGAAAAAGGAGAAGTTTTAGACTCTCATTCAATCTTTAATGATGGTTTTTCTTATGCTGATGTGGAACTATTACCTTCCAATATTGAAGAAAACAATTTAAAAGAAAACGTGTCAATTACACTAAAAGATTTTGCAAGTATAAGTGAGCTTAAAAGACCTATTTCTACTCTTCCGTTTATTTCTTTTTTACCTCCTTCAAAAGAAAAAATTGCAAGCTATGTTTCATCTCTTTTTTGCTTGCAAATTGAAGCTATAAATATTCGCCTTGAAAGTATTGGAATAAAAAAGGTTGTCTTGGGTGTTTCTGGAGGGCTTGATTCCACCATGGCTCTATTATTTTGTGTTGCCTCTTTTAAGAAGCATTCCATGCCAGTTAATGATATACACGCCATCACTATGCCATGCTTTGGCACTACAGAACATACAAAGTCTAATGCTATTTCTCTTTGCGAAATCTTACATTGCGATATAGAAGAAATTTCCATCAAAGATGCTGTCTTACAACACTTTAATGATATTGGGCAGGATGAAAGATGTTTTGATGTAACTTTTGAAAATGCACAAGCTAGAGAGAGAACTCAAGTGCTTATGGATAAGGCAAACAAAATAGGAGGTATTGTAATAGGTTCTTCTGATCTTTCAGAAATTGCCTTAGGTTTTTCCACTTATAATGGGGACCATATGGCTATGTATAATATCAATAACTCAATTCCAAAAACAATCTTAAGGCTGTGTGCAGAATATGCAATTGAAAACCCTAAACTTTTTTTAGAAGATGGAAGATACCAAGAAAAATTTAAGATGCTTATTTCTTCTATATTGGAGACCCCAATATCACCTGAGTTATTGCCACCAACTGATGGAAAAATAAGTCAAAAAACAGAAGAGATTTTAGGTTCGTATAATTTGCAAGATTTTTTTATATATCATGTATGCTTTAATCACTATTCACCTGAAAAAATTATTGCACTTACAACAAAGGCATTTCCTAAGCTTTCTTTAGAGGAGATATCAGCTTCATTATCTTCATTTTATGAAAGATTTATTAAAAGCCAATTTAAAAGGAATTGCTCACCTGAAGGAATAAATTCAACAGGTTTTTCTCTTTCATCTTGGGAAATGCCGTCGAATGTTTGTGGGTTTTCATATTTCTTTGATTTTGGCTAGAATCAATTCCTATAATAATAAATTTGCTAATTTTTTATTCTCTAAGACTGTGAACCATTTTCTTTATAATTTCAATTTGAGTCTGATTAAGAGAATAAAGGTCTCTAACAATATCTTGAATGTTATTTCTTTTTTTTGTATCTATCGTTTCATCTTCACCTGTTACAAGATATTCAACTGAAACACCTAGCACTTTTGCAATTTTAACCCCCGTTTCAATGTTGGGCAATACTCCACGAGCATCTATATATGATAAAAATGTGCTATTACTAATTCCAACTTTGCTAGATATCTCTTTTATTAAAAAACCTCTATCTTCAATTTCTTCTCTAAGTCTATCTCTAAATGACATGTTAAAAATTA
>CAJPOH010000043.1 GCA_905372205.1 uncultured Treponema sp. | reverse complement strand
TTTCTATCTAATTACTACAAAACCCACCTCTTGACACATAAGGGGGGGGGGTATGATATAAGTTCATTGTGAGTCATAGATTATAGGATGGTAGGATATGAAATCACAAAATATAAAATAAGGAGGTATTTATATGAGTGGCAAAATTAAACCTTGTGATAATGCTTCAAACCAGCAAAATGCAAACAAGGGTATGGATGGTGTAAATAAACAATACTCACAAGTGCATGGTAATCGTGGCAAGCAATTAAACCCAAATAATCATAAAAATAAATGATTAGATTAAGGTGAATATTTGGATTTTAAGGAGGTTAAGGATTTATAAAATGAAGAAAAATACTTTTGCAATAGGTTTTTTACTTATTGCACTCTCTTTTTCTTATAGCGAAGGTGTCCGATTCAAAAGCGAAGCTTTTTCTTTTATTCCGAAGGGAAAGTACCAATCTATTATTGGAAGCACTCAAAAAACTGGGCAAAAGAGAAGTTATTCTAGCACTCATTTTTTGATTCCATCTATTGGATATGATAGTTTTATCATTGCAAACACCGGTTATCTAGGTTTAGACTATATGTATTTGCGATCTAATGGTTTTGCTTTATATTTCAATAATGCTTTTCTTTTTGGAACTGCAGAAGGCTCTACTAGTAGTAGAAATCACTATGGGTCAGAAAGATATGTAAAATACCCTGCACTCGCCTATACTTTTGAATTGTTATTTGGTTATTCGGGAAAAATTGGGGCACATCGAATAGGTTTTGGCTTAGGTTTCCAAGGAGCTTATGGCACTATCATGGAGTATGGTGCTTTTGCTATGCGATTTGATTATTCTTATTTCTTTAAGGATAACTTAGGAATTAATGTTTCTCTAAGTGATGGTGTAGGATTTACAGAAGGAATAGGTGTTAATGCGGAATCAATAAATAGATTTTCGCTTAAAGTTGGGATGAGTTTTAAGTTATAGGAGGATATATGAAAAAAATTATATTTTTAGTTGGCTTAGTTTTAGTTTTTGGATCTTGTAGAAGTGTCAGACCTTTTGAAGTCAATAGAATTAGAAACCAAGAGCCAGTACTCAGCAATATTGAAATGAAAGATTTTGTAGTGTTGGAAAGAGTTGCTGGGTCTGCTGTTGTTTCTAGTGTGAAAAAAATTGATGGTAGCTTTGATGGTGATACTCATTTATATGGTAGCTTAGATGAGTATGATGCTGTCTATCTTAACATTGGTGTTGGAACTACATCACTAGAACCAAAAACACCTTTTGATGCTGCTTTAGCAAATGCAATTTATCAAATGATCGAAAAAGCGGATGAGCTACAAGCAGATGCCGTCATCTTTGTGCGAAGCAAAACAGAAGTTAAAACGGAGCATGGCAAACAAATTGTTACAGTGAAAGTAAGTGGTACTGCAGTAAAAATTAAGAAATAAGATGGAAAAGAATTAAAAACATTCTCTTAAATAAAGATTATTTTCCAAAGTAACACTTAAAAATCTCATGAATTACTTCTAGTGAATTAGTTCATGAGATTTTTTAATATTAGAGATTATTTCTCTCTTATAAAAAATGATAATGAGAAAATAAAAAATATATGAGGCAAGAGAGAAAAAATAAAGGTTAATAGGGGAAAACCATTTAAATAAGAAAACGACGCATTAAAAAAGCCAAACATCAATAGTATTTCATAAACAAGAGAAGCAAATATCGAAAATATTGCCATAATTAAGAATATTTCACTTGCTTTTCGTGTTTTAGACCATAAAAAAATTGCTAAAAAAGTCATTATAAACGCAAAGACAACTTTTATCGCAATGAGCAAAAAACTCCAATCATGAAAATCATAAGATGACATACAACCCTCTAAAGTTATGTATCGGAGAACTATACTTTTGAGTTAATCAATTGAAAAAAATTGGTAAGCCTATATTGAAGAATTTAAGAAGACACTGATTAATTTGCGTTATGCTATTTAACTTTGATTTTGAGGTTTTAATCAGTGTTTTCTTTCATATATGAAGATTTAAGGAAGCACTGATTAACTCGAAAGCGAATTAATCGCGTGTCTCCTATAAATCCTTAATCTATCTCTTCGAGCTTTTCAAGTCGATAAATTGCTATCTAGCCGTACTTATGGCAACTTGAAAAAGTGAGGGCTACTGCCAGCGACAGCTACTAGGCTAACGCTGATTAAATGTTCCGCCTAGTAGCTGTCGCTGGCAGTAGCCTAGATTTAATTCATGCGTTTCCTTAACTCAAGCCTTCAACTTCGCCGTTAACTAAATCAATGTGAATAGCTTGTGGATCTTTAGGAAGACCTGGCATTCTCATCATATCGCCCATAACAGCTACAATCATTTCTGAGCCAGAGTTCAAAACAATGTCTCGCACATTCATTTCAAAATCTTTTGGCACACCATACAGTGCAGGATCACTTGAGAAAGAATATTGAGTTTTTGCAATGCAAACAGGATATGAAGAGAACCCTTGTTCTTCAATCTTTTTAATCATCTTGCTAGCAGCTACAGAGTATGTAACTTCTCTAGCTCCATAGATATTCTTACAAATCTTTTCAATCTTTGTTTTAACTGCATCGTTTTCCTCATAAACAAAGGTGAGAGGTTTTGAAGGTTCTTCATCAATCATCTTAACAACGAGATCTGCTAACTCCAATGCTCCTTCCCCACCTTCAACAAAGGCATTATTCACTGCAAAACCAACGTTAATATCCTTGCAGTGCTTTCGTAAAAGTTCAATCTCTTCGTCATTGTCATAACCATAGCGATTAAGAGCTACAACCACAGATTGACCAAACTTTTTCATGTTTGCAATGTGAGCATCAAGGTTTTCTAACCCCTTAACCAAGGCTTCTTTGTTTGGTTTAGAAATCTCTTTTTCTGCTACACCTCCGTGCATTTTAAGAGCTCCAGTAGTTGCCGCAATTATGGTAAGCTTTGGGCAAAGCCCTGCTTTTCGGCATTTAATGTCAAAAAACTTTTCAGCCCCCAGTTCTGCTGCAAATCCTGCTTCGGTAATGACATAATCACAATACGTCATAGCCATTTTAGTAGCAATAACAGAGTTGCAACCATGAGCGATGTTTGCAAAAGGACCTCCATGAATGAATGCAGGAGTGTGTTCGATTGTTTGTACAAGGTTAGGATTTATAGCATTTTTCAAGAGAACTACTATAGACCCTGCAATACCCAAATCTTTAACTGTTACACTGTTCCCTTCAGCATCAAAACCTAAGATGATCTGTTCAATGCGTCGTCTCAAGTCTTCAATGTCTTTTGATAAACAAAAAACTGCCATAATCTCGCTAGCTGGAGTAATGTCAAAACCAGATTCCATTACAACACCATTGCCGTCTCCAAGCCCTGTTACTACTTGCCTCAAGTTTCTGTCATTTACGTCTAAAACACGTTTCCACAAGACTTTTTTGATAGCCTTCGATGTTCCCTGATTTCTAAAGATGTAGTTATCAAACAATGCAGAAATCATATTGTGAGCAGAAGTGATGGCATGAAAATCTCCAGTGAAGTGCAAGTTGATGTCTTCCATAGGAAGTACTTGAGCATAACCGCCACCTGCAGCTCCACCTTTCATACCAAAGCAGGGACCTAAAGAAGGTTCACGCAATGCCACAGCAGTCTTTTTGCCACGTTTATTCATTCCAAGAGCAAGACCAATCGAAACAGTAGTCTTACCAATGCCAGCTTTTGTTGGTGTAATAGCAGTGACGAGGATTAGACGAGATTTTTTTATTTTCTCTTCGTCTATGCAAGTATAAGGCAATTTTGCTATATACTTTCCATAAGGAATAAGTTCCTCTTCATCGATTCCAACATTTTTTGCAATTGAAGCGATATTGTCTAGCTTCGCTTCCCTAGCTATTTGTATGTCTGTCTTCATAGATATATACTATTACACAAAAGATACGTTAATTCAATAGAAGAAAATAAATTAATTTTGTGTGGGTGGTTAGACAGACTTTAGGAAAATACTGATTAAAGCTTTGTTACTGCCAGTGTAGCCTCCAGTTCTTACGGAGTGGCAACGAGAGGAAATTTGCTGTTGAATTAAGGAGACACTGATTAATTTGAAAGTGAATTAATCAGCGGTTCCTTAATCACTAGTAATCTTATCAAAAATTATAAAAATTATCCTAATAAATGTGGTTTTTTCCTTAATTATGTTGTACAATGTTCACCTCAAGGAGAGGTTTATGGTTAAAAAACTCATCATAGCTTGTATATTTGCCACTTCAATATTGGCAAATCTAATCGCATCGGACTATTATGTTTCAAAAGAAACAGGCAAAAATAGTAATGCAGGCACGAAGGATGCCCCATTTAAAAACATTGAAAAGGCAGCAGAGAAAGTTCAACCGGGAGATAGGCTTTACGTTGCAGAAGGCAATTACTACGGTGTTAGAGACAAAGGTTTTATTATGATCAAAAACGCTGTGGAGATTTATGGCGGATACTCAAAAGATTTTTCAAAAAGAGATGTCTTAAAATATCGTACTCTTGTCATGCCAACAGTTGCTTCAAATGGAACAGGCAGAGCAAACAAAGCTATGGAATTTGATATTAAAGACGGGAATGGCAAAAGGCTTGTAATTGATGGAATCATCTTTGATAAAGGTCTTTCAAACGGATATCATCCAACAAAAGGTAAGCCTGAAGGCGTAGAAACTGGTATGCTCGTTTTGCCTCCTGGACAGGGTGTTAATGGTGGTGAAAAATCTATTACAACAGAAAAGGCAATATTTGGTGGTAGCATTATGAAATGTGATGTTCTCATCCAAAATTGTGTATTCAACAATGCTTCAAATTTTGCAATTCAGTTTGGCGGTACGGGCAATGTTAAAATACTGAACAATGTTTTTACTGCAAATGCAATGGCTGCTTGCGAAATATGGGGAAAGGAAAACAAGGCTAATGCAATAGTCGTTGAATTCGCATATAACACGGTACTCTTCACATGGCCACGCACTCATGCTTTTGAGGATATGGGATATGGTTTTCGTGTTATGACAAAGGTTGAAGTAAATATACACCATAATATTATTGGTCTTTCTTCGCTTTCAGCAATTGATCGTTGCCGTATAGATAGTCCTGCTTCAATGGAAAATGGACGCAAAGTTATTATGGACAACAATCGATTTTTTATGAATAAACAAGCAGATGTAACATTGCCTGGTCTCGGAACATTTGAATACGTTTGGGTGAAAGATTTTGATGATATTGATCGCTTTAATAGTGCAGAAGGAAACGAAGAATTAAAAGATATTTCTGCATTAAAAAATGTTCTAAATAAAGCATATCTACAAGGTTTTTTAAATGCTTCATACAGGGAAAAAACTGATTACGATCCAAATTCTCCTGCTAATGAGTTTAGGAGAGCTATGGGAATGAATCAAACAATGACAGTACAAACAGATGTTTCTATGTTTGCAAACAAATATCCACAAGATGATGCAATAAAACTTTTCGGAGCAGTGAGTGGTTTTGGAGCTCAAGCAATCAAATAAATATAGAATGCTGGTAATCATGAGTTATCATTTTATCATTGTACACTAGGGAATATAAAAGCGACTGTATTAGCATAACACTTCTTCCCTAGAATGAGGATTTGCTTTAAGGCAAATCCTCACAATGTACTTCCCGTCTACATCCTTGTCATATTCTTCACCTTCTTCTGCTAGTAAAAGAAAGGTGAGCAAAGCTAGAAAAAGTAAGCTTACATATTTTTGTACAACTCTCCTAATGTACGGTTGAGGGAAAATAGTCTACCCTACAATTTCCATATTTGGTAAAAGAACTGCCTTAGGTCCTTTATAAAAATTTTTACTCATAATTTCTTTTGAAAAATACATTTCAGATTGCACCTTAAACATATTGCCAGAGATGGAACCTCCTGTGATAATATGAGTTTCTTTTCCGTCAAAATATCTTGCCAACCTAAACTCACCACCAAAGTTGCCTGTTGTGGCATCCATAAAGAAATCAGAGAACATCAATATTTCAATGTATGGCTTTGCTTTCATGTCAGTTTCATAAAAAAGCGAGCCAGACGCAACTTCAAAATTTGGTATATTTCCTGTTGGTTCAATGCCTAAATAATGAGCATGTCGCATACCACCATGGTAAGTTTTCACCACGCCATTTTCATATAAAACAGTGCGTTTTAGATGATTACCTTCTTTGTCGTAAGAGGCAGAGTTTACAGCATTTTCAAGATTTGGTTCAAGATTTATGTTAAGAACATCGCCTTTCACTTCTCCTTGAAAGTTTTCTCCTTTCTTTGCCCTAGATTGTCCAGAATACACATTGCTAGAAGATGTTTGAGTTATGTAGAAATCGAAGAACGAAGGAACTGCAGAACCTCTCAAAATTACATTTATGGAATTTATATGAGTTGCTTTTGTCGCAATAGCTCGCTCACTTGTGTTGTGTAGTTGCTCTTGCACCACTTCTTTCAATAAGGCATCATCTAACTTTCCATAAGACTCACAGCCATAAATTTCAACTTCTTCGGCTCCTTTTGCATCTGTAATCACTTCTGCTATATTCTTATTTTCAACAAAAGAAACATCTACACCCTCGGAATTAACCACTTCAACCAATGTGCTACTAGCAAAAAACTCAACTGAATTTATATTTGCCTTTGTTTCATTCTTTGCATAAACACTATTTTTCATCTTCAAAATAGAATCCAAAAGCTCTTTATGCTCAATTTTACAATCAACCTTACATTCTGTATTTTTAGGCAATGGGTACCACTCATTTTTGACAAAGCCTGCAGCAAAAACACTGTCAGCAATTTTTTGCCTTATAACCTCATCCGTATCTTGAGGAGAGATTTTGCAACTTGCAGAACCACGATATTTTTTGCCATCTAGCTCAAAATCCTTATACACAGTGAGAAGAACATGAAAAACTTCTTTTCCTCTATTCATATCTAGCTTATCTTTAACAAAAAAAGCTTCTTTAGAAACTGTGTTAGAAAACACAATTGAATAAGCAGATAAATCCTTATTTTCCTTTAAAAGTTTAACAATTTTTTCTTTCATATTAACCTAGCCTCC
>CAJPOH010000042.1 GCA_905372205.1 uncultured Treponema sp. | reverse complement strand
ACACTCTCATCTTCTTTGTGCTTGCAAGAAAATAAAAAAAGTGAAAACATCAACAAAGAAACAAAACAGCAAAACGATCTAAAATACTTTTTCATAAAACACTCCTCACATACTTTTTGATATGGAATAACTAGATAATTTATCGAGAAATAAAAAAGCTTACAAAAAGATAGCTTTAAGGCAATCAGCAAAATAATTAAATGAGAAAAAAGAATAACCAGCTTAAAACATAATTTCATTTTGAGCAAATATAGGTATAAGTGAGTATGAATTTGCATTGAACACACCATAGGCATCTCAAAATACTGAGTAAATCCTCATACCCCCGTTATTATGGTAAATGCAAAAATAGAATATGTCAACTGTTTGAATTGTATCTTAGTTAAGGAACCGCATGAATTAAAGCTAGGCTACCGCCAACGATAGCTCATCTTTTTCTCAAGTTGCCATAAGTTACGGTTAGATGGCAATTTATCGACTTGAAAAGCTCGAAGAGATAGATTAAGGATTTATGGGAGACATGCGATTAATTCGCTACTCACAATTAATCAGTGCCTCCTTAAATCTAACTGAAGTATTTGAAGTTTATCAGAGAAAAGCTAAAACAAAATCTTTTAAGCATCAAAAGTTTCAAGTGTTTCAAGACCTACGTCTAGTAACATTCGTATAAATTGTCTCCCATCTACTAGCAGTATATTATTCTCTTTCGCCAAATTACAACTTTTTTGTGAAAAACTATCCGATGAAGAAATTACCCAGTATTGTCGACTGTAGCCATCAGACATATTTTCTTTTGAATTTGCGAAATCTTTTATTTGATTTATAGCCCAATCAGATGTTTCGCCCTTATAAAACTTTACTTGAACATTTATAATTGTCCTTATGCTTTCAAAAGTCGCTACTACATCCACATCCCCACTTTTGTCTTTATAATTTTTGGGTGAAATATAAGATTCTGTTGCTCCAATCTTTTCAAAATACCATTTTACAAGTTTCTCATATTTATCAGGAGTAAGTTCTGTCTGTATTATGTTATGCCATATTTCAGTTGATCTACTTAAAATTTCGGCTTTTAAATTGATTGGCTGATCTTTTTTAAAATGCTGAATTGCTTTTTGAACACTATCTGATAATTCAGAAATGCAAGCATTTGTATTTCTAATTTTCATGCGTGAGGTTAAAGCTGAATCTGCAAAACCGTTTCTAGGAATATCTGCATAAAGAATTTTTATTTTTCTTAAAAATCCAAGATCAAGATAATCTATTTCATTTTCTAATTTTAATAGGTAACTTTCAGTATCTCGCTGTATATTATTCCCATTCCAATCCGTTGTTGGTAAATCAATATTTTTATCTGTGACCATAATTGGCATATCATCACAAATTTCATACACAGAAAAAGTCTCCCATTTTGGCACTATCACAAGGTCTCCTCTCTTCATTTCTACCAAAAATCGCCACAGGTTATACCTTGTTTTAGATAGATATCCCCAACATTCATTAAAACTATTATCTAGGTAATCCCAATTTTCGTTTTTTGCAATTTGCTTAAAAAACTCATCATCACAAAAATCTGAAAATCCTATTGATAGATAACCTTTTTCCAACAATGGATGTGAAACATTTTGCAAATGTGCAATTCTATGCAACCAATAATTCATTAGTAAACCTCCTAAGAAACTATGAATTCGCTGTATAGTTCTCTCTTTTTTATTCCAATGAAAAACAAACTTTATGTTTGTAGTTAAATAGCCATCTTCTCATCATTATTTTATTATTCTTCTAAAACATAAAAAGCTCTCACAGCACGAACAGCAAACATAGGCTCATCATTCTCATAATACGATGAGTGTTTTTTACCGTTACTGAAATCTATAACCCACGTAGAACAACTCTCCGGTACGGGCAGAGTAGTCCAATAAGTATTTCTATCTTGTATTGTAGTGCGGTGATAAACTGCTGAGTAATAAAAATCCAAATAAAGCAACCAAAGTTCATCTGGCAACGGTAAACGCCAATCGCCATAGCCCCCACCACGATATTCTCTACAGATTTTTCTTGCAACATCTATAGATTTTGCTGTTCCTAATATCTCACTTACTTCAAACCATCTATCTCCTGCAAGAAATACTATGCCACCACCAGGTCCAGTACCTCCTACTTCATACTTTCCACTTATTACTCGTGGGGTATTATTTTTTGCCAAACCTTCAACAAGCTCAGCCAACACATCAGGGATATCACCAACATTTTTTGCTTCCATTCTTGAACTAGAAAGCACTTCGGCAGTTTTTGCTTCAATCAACGTTGTAATAATATATAGCTTAGCTCCAAGCTTCATAATTTTTCCTGTGCTTATTACATCCACATTCATTGCACTGCCTAGCTTTGCAGTTTTTGAAGCATCAGACCAATCATTAACCTGAAATTTAAGTTCCCCCAGTGCCTTATTAAACTTACTAGCACTACTAGGTATAACCATCCAACCTATCCTTGCTAGCTCTGTTACATAAAGCTCCGTTATTATCTGTGCTTCATCCCCACTCACAGCATTACCCACAACGTCAAATGCCATAACACCAAGTCTTTTCTCTGCAGTCAGAAATGTAGAAATAATAGCAAACAAGAACAAAAAGATTTTTTTCATCTTCTACCCTCCCCAGCCAATTGCACCAAGACAAAACAGCCTAGCCCATCTAATGAGAAGAAATTTATTAATGAAGTTGTATTTAAGAGTAGGCTATTGCCTGAGCTATACTCTGTGGCTATCATAATCAAGCCAAGCAATCTTTTAGCTTTTTTTTGACAAAACTTACATAAAGTTTTGTCAAAAAATTACATATCCTTATTTTATAGTAAGTGCAATAAGCCTTGATTTTCCAATTAGTGCAAACTCATTATCAGGATATTTTTCAAAAAGGTCTGTGTATGTGGCAATAGCGTCATCAAACTTTTCTAGTTTTTCTTGTAAACGTCCAACACTAAGCATTGCTCTAGGTTTGACAGGAAAATCTTCAATCTTACTAGCTTTTTCATAATACTCAAGGGCTTCAATAAGTTCTCCATTCATTTCTTCTACACACACGCCAACATTAAAAAGTAGAACGCCTGCTACATAACTATTTGGCAAAACGTTGTATGCTTTAAGATAATAGTCTTTTGCTTTTGAATAATCCTTTCGTGAAAAATACATATCTGCAATATTATAAAATGCAAGATAAGAAGCATAACCTGTTGCCGAAGTAGCTAGTTTTTCAAGTTCCAAAATAGCACCATCTTCTTTTTCTAATATTTCAGGAGAAGATTTTTCTTCCTCTTCAGTTTTTTCTTCGCCATCTGAATTAGCTCCTGCTTCTTCAACCTCTATGACATCCGTATTGGTTTCTTCAGCCTTTTTCTTAGCTTCTGCCTCTTCTTTCTGTTTCTTTTCAATATTTTCTTTTTCTTTATTCAAATCAAAAAGAATACGTTCAACACTTGCTAAATCATCAGTTCTCTTTTTACTAGCAAAAGAAAAATAAAGAGTCACACCAACAACAACCACTGCAACAACAGCAATAGCACTTAAAATAATGCGTCTATTTCTTGATAAGAAATCATTAACTGCATCCGACAACAATGTTCCATCATCATTTTTTGTAGCCATTTTAACACTCCTCTATACTGAGTTCCTTTATCAATTTTGACAAATATGTCCTTTGAATGTCAAGGATCTTTGCAACTTCTGTGCGATTACCAGCATTTTGTTTTAACATATCTCGTATGTATAACTTTTTAAAGTCTTCCGTAGCGTCCTTTAAGGATTTGTTCTTGATTACGTAATCAGCTTTTGGAGTAAAATCCTGAACACCAAAAAACAAATCTTCTGAAGTGATATAAGGTGGATTTCCTATAACACAAGCTCTTTCAACAGCGTTTTCCAGCTCCCTCACATTACCTGGCCATCTATACGCTACTAAACTATCCAAGGCACCATTAGTAAAACCCAAAAAGTTTTTTTTCACTTCTCTACTAAATCTTTTAAGAAAAAAATTAGAAAGCTCTAATATATCCTCAACCCTCTCACGCAAAGGTGGCACAGTAATAGGAAAAACATTCAATCTATAATATAAATCAGAGCGAAACTTTCCTTCTTTGACCAAAGTAGCTAAATCTCTATTGGTAGCCACAATAACACGTACATCAACATCTACAGTCTTACTCGAACCAACTCTCTCAAAAGCCTTATTCTGCAAAACTCTCAATAGTTTAGGTTGACAAGAAAGTGGCAATTCTCCAATCTCATCCAAAAAAATACTGCCCGTACTAGCTGCTTCAAAACGTCCAACCCTATCTGAAACGGCATCTGTAAAAGCACCTTTAACATGCCCAAATAGTTCGCTTTCCAGAAGACCTTCTGGCAATGCAACACAATTAACACGCACGAGAGGCTTATCAGCACGCCCTGAGTGTAAGTGTAATAATTCTGCAATAAGTTCTTTGCCAACCCCACTTTCTCCCAAAATCAAAACGGAAGCATTAGAACTAGCTATTTTTTTGCAAAACTCAATAAGTTCAAGCATCACAGGACTTTTTGCAATCATCGTATGATAACCTTTATCCTGTTTTACTTGATCTTGCAGATTTATGATTTCTTCATTAGATTTTCTAAACTTATATGAATTATGGTAAGAAAGAGCAGCCTGACTAGCAAAAAGCTCTAGTGTTGCAAGATCATCATTATTAAAATCTTGATTGCCAGACTTATTTAAAACCTCAATAACACCAACACAGTCCCCACCCACACGCATAGGGCAAGCAAGCATGTTTCTATTTTTATATCCAGTAGCCTTCTGCACAGTAGGATCGAACCTCGAATCGTGCAGAACATCATTGATAACCAAGCTTTTATTATTTTTTACAACCCAACCTGCTATACCCGTAAGCCCTAAAACAATGTTCTTAGCTTCCACTCCCTTAGGACCTACAGCTACCTCAAACCTCAAGCTGTTCTTATCATCTTGCACCATCAGCAACGAAGCTGCCTCACCAGAAACCACATTCATCGCTCGCAAGACAATAGTGTTCAGCAATGCATTAAAATCACCATAATCAGAATTCAAAAGCAAGGTTGTCTGAACCAACGAATCAAACCGCCTCTTGTTTAAATCCTCATTTGCTTCAATATTCATCAAAACCTAAGATTTTTTTGTTTTTAACAAATCTCCAAGCGTATAAGGCCCATCATCTTCCTGACTACTAGACATATACTTAGAAATCTCAGCTTGTTGTTCTTTCTTCTTTAAGTCTTTCACAGAGAAAGTAGCTTTCTGCATCTTAGGATGTACTTCCATCACTACAGCTTTAATCTTATCTCCAACTTTATACTTGGCAAGAGCTTCATCTGGAGAATCTCCTTTATTTTCAACAAGGTTTTGCTTATGAACTAGACCTTCAATATCACCAGGTACTTTTAAGAAAAGACCAAAATCAGTAATAGATGTAACCTCGCCTTCAACAATAGTACCAGGTTTATAAGTATTAGCAAAAACTTTCCATGGGTCATCTGTAAGTTGTTTAATACCAAGTTTAATACGTCTATTCTCTGCATTGCACTCAATAACAATTACATCAATTTCTTTTCCAACTTCCAACTCTTTTGAAGGATTTTTAATTCTCTTTGTCCATGAAATATCATCAACATGCAAAAAACCATCAATTCCTTCTTCAAGTTTAATGAATGCACCAGCATTGGTAATTTTTACAACTTCACGTGAAAGCCTTGTTCCAACAGGATATCTTTCTTCTATAGAATCCCATGGGTTTGCAGTTACTTGCTTTAAGCCTAAAGAAACACGCCCAGCTTGTATATCATATCCCAACACCATACACTGAACTTTGTCCCCAATCCTCAAAAGATCTTCAGGTTTATTAATCTTTTTCACCCAACTAAACTCGCTTATGTGAGCTAAACCTTCAATACCCTCTGCAAGCTCAATAAATGCACCAAAATCAGTGATCTTTGTTACAGTACCAGTAACCACATCATTAACACTAAATTTATTTTCAAAGTCAAGCCATGGATCTGGCGTAAAATGTTTTAACGAAAGATTAATTCTCTTAGTATCTGGCTCAAGACGGATAACTTTTAATTGAATCTTATCACCTTTTTTAACAAAATCACGAGGACGAGCTACATGCCCCCAGCTCATATCGTTAACATGCAACAAACCATCAAAGCCATTCAAATCAACAAAACAACCAAAACTCGTAAAGCTCTTAATAGTACCTTCAACTGTATCTCCAATCTGAGCAGTGCTAAAAAACTCATTGCGAGCCTTCTCTGCAACTTCTTCAAGATATTTACGCCTATTTACAACTATATTATACTCACCTGTTTTTTTATTGTAAGACATTCTCTCAATATAGAAGTAAGATTTTTCCTTTAATAAAGATTCAGGCTCTTCAACACGTTGCATGTCGGCTTGGCTCATAGGCAAGAAAGCTGTGATATCAGCACCTAATTTCACCCTATAACCCGATTTTGAAACTTCAGCAATTGTTCCAGCGATAGGAGTAGCATTCTTAAAAGCTTCGTCAATTGCCAGTTGCACCCTAACTTTATCAGCCTTCTTTTTAGAAACTTCAAGAATACCGTTATTCCCTTCTGTTCGTATTATATAGACATCAACATTTTCATCAATTTTAGGCTCTTCATCAAATTCTTCTAATGGTATATGTCCTTCCGACTTTCCACCAACATCAACAAACACCGTCCCACCACTGATGGCAACAATACGACCTTCCTTTATCGTCCCAACTTCAGGAGCTTCAAAATTATCATATTCTTTTTTTAATGCTTGAATACTTTCATCTGAAACCCTTGCTTCTGTAGCTACATCTTTTCTCTTCATAAACAACCCTTTATCATGTAAAGTATTTATAATAATGTCATAAACTTCCTTTATAGTCAAGTGTGAAGTATCATAGTAGAGAGCATCCGTTGCTTTAACCAAACTACCTTCTTTTTTGTTTCTATCACTTTCATCTCTTTTTTCTATTGATTTAGTGATTTCTTCAATAGTCATACAGCTAGTGCCTTGTTCAAAACGCCTCTTAGCTCTTGTTTCAACATCAGCATCAAGATAGATTTTCGCATCTGCATTTGGAAAAATCACTGTTGTAGCATCACGTCCCTCGCTAACAATATCTAAACCTTCACATGCTTTTTGAATTTTTTTATTAATTTCCCTTCTAACGCTTGGAATTGCAGAAATACCTGAAACATATTTTTCAACTTCATCAGTACGTAAAAACC
>CAJPOH010000041.1 GCA_905372205.1 uncultured Treponema sp. | reverse complement strand
ACTAAAGAAAAAGGAAAACAAACAAAAAAAGATATAAGTAATATTAAAACAAACCTTCCTAGTCTATTATAACTAGATCTCAATTCCCCCACCCCCAGTTATCACCTACACGTCTGATATGCGTTCTGAAGGAGACAATATCTCTGTAACACGCACACCAAAGTTTTCTTCAATAACTACAACTTCACCCTTAGCTATAGGCTTATGATTAACTAAAATATCAACAGGTTCTCCAGCTAATTTATCAAGCTCAATAATATGACCTTCGCCCATACCTAATATTTCTTTTATCATCTTCTTTGTACGTCCAAGCTCAACAGTCATCTCCATGTAGACATCCATGATGAGACCAATGTTTCCAGCTTCAGCTTGAGATGTAAAGTTTTGTAGTTGCGAAAATTGTACAGGTTGTACATTTGGATTATTCATTACTGGCATACCACCCTGACCCATCATAAACTGTCCTCCATTCATTTGTCCTGCCATTTGAGGCATTCCTTGCATCATATTCGGAGCTGTAGAACTTTGAGGTGTGTTCTTAGGCCCACTTATAGTTTCTTCTATTTTGTTTGCCACATCGCTTGCAAAAACTTCCCACATTTTATAATCTTCGTCTGCCAACTTAACAGTATAACCAATGGATATAAAATTAGCTAATGGCAGGTTAAGAGCCGCTTTTGGTATGTGTACAGAATTGGGAGTACTAGAAACAACACCTTTAAGAGAAGCTACCTCCAAAGCTGTAACCTCTGCCCCCACAAACTGAGAAATACCTTCAGATATGATAGACAAGCCCATATCATCAATTTCAACATCTTTTTCGTGGTTTTCAAGCTCTATTATCTTTTTTGCCAAGCCTTCAGCAAGAACGAACGTGTGTCCACCTTGCATCATACCCGAAAAATCTATGTAGGTAGCAACCACCATGTCCGGCAATTGCTTTAGAAAACCTTCCTTCTCTCTCTCTTCAACAGCCAATAGCGAAATGCTTGCACTAGCACTTGTAGCAGATCCAAGCTTCGTAGAAAAGCTAAGTACATTCCCACTGGCAAACTTTGCCAATCCATCAAAACCAGCTTGCACCACCATTTCCTTACTAGGAGAAGGGTTAGATGTAGAAGAAGAGCTGCCACCAGACAACAATGCATCTATTTCATCTTGAGATATTGATCCGTCACTCATAGTAATTCATCTCCTTCTGAGGATAACTCTTCAAAATCGTCACTAGTTATGTCCTCTATTTTTTCCAAAATCTGGACAGCGGCTTTCTTTCCTATAATACCAGGTTGACAGAAAAATTTAGGCTTGTTACCAACACTAAGTCTAAAAGGATCCTCAACTCGTACATTAGGAAGACGCACCACATCTCCAACACGTAAATTCAAAACATCTCTCACAGGTACATCAAGAGAGCCAACTTCTGCCACAACATCAACTTCAACAGTAGAGAGCCTATCTTTAATAATAGCCATATACTGGCTTGTCGAATTCCTTCTAACAGACGAAAACCAAAACTGCGTAGAAAGTTTTGATATGATGGGTTCGAGAGTAATGTAAGGAAGACAAAAGTTAATCATTCCTTCTTCATCTCCAACCTTTGTCTCAAGAGTTACCAACACAACCATCTCAGCAGGTGGTACTATTTGTGCAAACTGAGGATTCGTTTCAATTTGACCTAAACGAGGACGCAAATCTATAACGGTAGTCCAAGCCTCTCTCATGTTCGCCAAAATACGTACGATAACCCCTTCCATAACAGAGTTTTCAATTTCTGTTAGCTCTCGCTGTACCTTTGTTCCATGCCCCTTACCCCCAAAAAGACGATCGATGATAGAAAAAGTAACAGCAGGATCAATCTCCAAAACCGCACTTCCTTTTAAAGGGTCCATATTGATCACAGCAAGAGTCGTAGGTGTTGGAATGGAGCGTATAAACTCCTCATAGGTCAACTGCTCCACTGTTGCAACATGGACGTGTGCCATACTTCTAAGTTGTGCAGACAAAGAAGTTGTTGTCAAACGTGCAAACGTCTCGTGCATCATAGACACAGTTCTGATATGTTCTTTAGAAAACTTATCAGGACGTTTAAAGTCGTATATTTTTATTTTACGTGTATCATTGACTGACCTAAAATCCTCAGTGTCAGAATCTCCAGTGTTTATTGCTGTAAGAAGCTGGTCAATCTCATCCTGTGAAAGAACTTCTGTCATTTTTATCCCACTTTATTGCTCTACTATTTCATATTTAGTAAAGCGTACATCTTTAATCTTATTCCGTGTAAGAACATTATCATTCATCTCATTACGAATTTCAATCTTAATCTTTTCTTCTTGTCTGAGTTCTGCAACTGTTTTACTCTGAAAATAAGATCGCAAAAAATCTGTAATTTCTACCTTTCTAGCAGAAATCTCTTGTGGCGTAGATTTATCATTGCTAGTGTAACCGAAAGCCACTTGCACCATAAGAGAAGCTGGCACAGCATCTCTCGTATGAACCCTGAGAGCTTCAATAATCTGAGAGTACTGCAAAGGGTCTCTCTTGTCCCTAAAATCTTCAGAAACAGGATTTCCTGTGTAGCTTTGTCCACCAGCACCCATCGCCTTAACGGTGATAATAACAACAGTCACGATAACGATCAATGATCCTAACACAACTGCTACCCACTTAACTATTGTTGTGATTAACCCACCACCTCTCTTCGACTTGGCTGTATTCTCTACACCAATTTGATCATCATCATCGTCCATCATTTTATGTTCGTCACTCATTATAACCTCCACATTATCATTAAAAGCTCGACTTAAAAATGTGCATCATCCAATATAATGACATCTACACGTCTATTATAAGCCCTACCTTCTGCAGTATCGTTGGAAGCAAAAGGCTTTGTATCAGCGTATCCTGCAACAGAAAATCTCTTTTCTAAAACACCAAAATCCGTCATGTAATGCAAAACATTAATTGCTCGCATAGAAGAGAGTTCCCAATTGCTTGCCCAAGGACCTCTCCCAGCATCAAGAGGAGCCGAATCCGTATGCCCCTCCACCCTAAACTTCCTATCAGAGAGGTCATCACTAGACAAAAAATTAGCAAGCTTTAAAAGTGTCTCTCGTGTCTCCTCTATGTTTAGGTCTGCACTTCCTTGCCTAAAAAAAGCGTCAGATGCAAGGCTTATTACAACACCACGTTCATCACTCGTAACAGCAATCTTATTGGTCTTTATATCCGGTGCAAAAACCGAAACAGCTTTTTTCAACGCCGTACCCAAAGACCTTCCCTTTTCCATAGACGGCAAAGAAGAAATATTATTGCCTAAATCTGCAAGTCTTCCAAGTGATAAAGAAGTACCTCCACCTGTTGGATCTCCACTTACAGAAGCAGAAAGATTTTGCAAAGAAGTAATATCAACTTCTGCAGGTTCAAAAAGCATGACAAAGAAACACAACATAAGAGTTACCATGTCCGCATAAGTAGTCAACCAAAGGGTCTTAGCCTCGCTAGACCCTCCTCTCTTCTTTCTAGCCATACTAATCCTTCAATATTTCAGCCTCTAAAGGTTTTCTATCTTGTGGTTTCAAGTAGGTCAAAAGACGTTGTGCAATAATACGAGGGTTATCTCCAGCTTGAATCCCCAAAACACCTTCTATAATCATTTCCTTAGTACGCACTTCCATACTATTTTGAAAAGTAAGCTTACTAGCAATAGGAACAAAAAGCCAGTTCTGCATCAAAGAACCATAAAGCGTAGTAACAAGAGCCGTTGCCATGTTAGGACCTAATGCACTCTTATCTTCGAGGTTTAACAACATACCAATAAGACCAATAACCGTACCCAACATACCAAAACCAGGAGCTAGTGTTGCCCACGCATTCACGAGTGCTATCCACACTTGATGTCTTGATTCAATCTGGTTAAGCTCATTTTCCATCAGGTTGCGTAGTGCATCTCCGTCTATACCGTCAACAACGTTTCTAAGACCATTCCTCATAAAATGATCTGAAAAATCTTCTATTTCTTCTTCAAGAGCTAAAAGACCAGCACGTCTACTTTTTTCTGAAAGGGCAACAAACTTTTGAACAAGCTCTTTTTCTCCAAAATCTTGAACCTTAAAAACTCGCCCCATAACCTTAAAAACACCAATAGTATAAGAAAGAGGGTAAGTTAAAAACAAACACATATAAGAGCCACCCATTGTAATGAACACAGATGGAATGTTGATAAGACCGCCCATTGAGCCACCAATAAAGGCACCAAAAAATACGACGGCAATACCTCCAAAAAGACCTATAAACGAAGCTATATCCATATTATTTCCTTAAAAAGATCTCAAAGCTCATTCTTAAAAACGCCTATACGTTTTCTATACGCGACTATTTTTTCAAGGACATCCTCAACACTCTCTTTAACTATATAATGCTTGCCTGAGAGCATACTGATAGTTACATCAGGTTTGCATTCTATAATCTCTATTTGATGTGGGTTAATCCAATACTCACTATCATTTAGTCGCGTAACTTTAATCATAAAATCGTTACCCTACCATATTATCGTTTCAAATTCAATACTGTCTCTAACATTGTGTCAGAAGTCTGAATTGTCTTGGCCCCTGCTTGAAAGCCTCTTTGAGTTACGATCATGTCAGTAAACTGATCTGTTAAGTCAACATTGCTCATCTCAAGAGTACCTGCAATGAGTTTACCTTTTCCCATAACCCCCGAAACAGTAATATTTGCTACACCTGAGTTGTTAGATTCTATATAAGTGTTCTCTCCAGCCTTCTCTAAAGCACCTTGATTTGAAAAGCCTGCCATTGCAAGTTGACCAATATCACGGCTAATACCATTGGAATAAACACCTGTAATCACACCACTTTGATCAATCTTAAAATTCTCTAAATACCCCATGTTATAACCATCTTGGCTATAAGCTTTAGTCGTACTTTTTTCCGCAAATTGTGTGATGGTGTTTCTTGAAGTTCCAATCTCACCTAAATTTATAGAAAACTCATGCCTTGTAACGTTTCCAGCCTCATCTGGGTTTGCTCCTACAACGTCATAAGAAGCAGAAATCAAAACTTGCCCTTGTGGAGCTGTTACAGTTCCAGCCGTATCTGTAACAGTTGCCAGATGCCCATTATTATCAAAAGTTACTATAAAAGTATTTTCTCTTCCATCTGTTCCATTAATGCCAACTCTTGTATTAGTCCCTTCTGCATTTGTTGGGTCTATAACAACAGTCGCCCTCCATTGATTAACTGTATCAGGAACTCTTGCAAAAGTCATATTTAACTCGTGAGTTTCTCCAAAGTTATCATAAATCTTAAACTCTGTAGCCCATGCAGATTTCAAGACATCTGCTTCGTTTGCATCTTCTGCTAGGGTAGGAAGTCTCTTATCTAAGTTGCAAGCATAATTTACAGTCGTAGTTTCCTTAGCATCAATCTTTTGTCCTACAGGGATAATCAAGTCTTCTGTTTGCCCAGATGTGTTGATTATTCTACTTCCCGCAACATCTTGAGCCATCCAACCTTGCACTCTCATTCCATTAGCAGGGTTAACTAAAGTGCCATCTCGATCCACACCAAAAGCACCAGCTCTTGTATAGAAAGATTTTTCCCCCGACTTCAACACAAAGAATCCACCACCTTGTATTGCGATATCAGTATTAACACCCGTAGTCTGCAAAGCTCCTTGAGTATGTATTGTGTCAATGCTTGCCACCATCATACCTAAACCCACTTCTTTTGGATTAACACCTCCAATTTCCTCTGTCGGGCGTGCCGCTCCACTCAATTGCTGAGAAATAAGATCTTGAAAATTAACTCTTCCTCTTTTAAATCCTGTTGTGTTTACGTTTGCAACGTTGTTTCCTATAACGTCCATCCTTGTTTGATGGTTTTGCATCCCAGAAACGCCTGAAAATAATGACCTCATCATAAGCTTAATCTCCTTAACTAGTTAGAATAAATAGTTTGCACGGCTGACCAAGAATACCACTTTCCATCAACCATCACTTCAGGATTTGCTCCTCTTTTTACTGCTGTTACATATCCTGTAATATTTCCATCTCCGGCTTGCAACTCCACTTTGCTTCCAATAGCAGTTGTAGCAGAAGAACCTAATAACATTTCATTCATCTTCGAGAAGTTTGCGTTCATATTTGTTACTTGCTCTAACGACGAAAACTGTGCCATTTGTCCAATAAACTCGGCATCCTGCATTGGAGAAGTTGGATCCTGATGAGTTAATTGAGCAATCAATAGTTGCAAAAAATCATCTTTTCCCAATTCTTGCTTTGGAAGCCTTCTCTCCCCAAAAGTCTCCTTGTTGATCATATCAACTTCAAGAGCTTTCCTAGCCTTTTCATCTGCTGTCATTTCAAAAGACAAACCTTGAAAAGCATTTTCAAAACCAACATTGTTTACATTCATAATCTTCTTCTCCACCCTATTTAAGCTAAAACATTAACGTTTTCAGCTTGACCAAAGTCATATATATTTTCGGTAACATTTAATTTTTCTCTTAGACTAAGTGCAGTTTTTTCAGGAGAAAAATATTTATCTCTCAAACCTTCTCTTGCAATTTCTTCTTTTCCGCCTTTCCAATTCAAATTAAAACTAGAAGTATCAAAACCTGCATCCTTGAATGAAGAAACTAATTCTTCCATGCTATCTTCAAAAGCATCGTAAGCTTCTTTAGAAGAGACAGTTACCTCTCCCTGCACCTTTTTATCGCCAGTCATTTTAAGGTTAATTCTCACCATACCCAAATGAGCCGGTTTTAATTGCAAGCGAATCTCTCCAACATTTCCATCTCTCAAAATGAGTTTTCCTCTTTGAACTAACTCTGCTGAGTTAGCCTTAATTTGTTCTGCCAATATGGAAGAAAATTGATTGTTACCTACACTTTCATTTCCCTCAACCTTTTGATTAGATGTATTTATTTGAGATGAGGTTATGTTTTTAGCATCACTAAAAGAAGCATCACCATCAAAAAAGCCCATTTGCCCCTCTTCTGTGGCCATTGCCCCCTCTCCAAATTGAACCTCAGGAGTAGTTCTCAAATCTTCAACAGAAATATTAAGTTTTTTTGGTGTCTTTTTTGGTTTTTCTTCAAAAACACTATCTATCACTTCTTCAACATTTTCTTCTTTGCTCTCTACCTTTTTTGGTGCTTCGACCTTAGTCTCAAGTGAATGTGTCACATTTTTATGTTCATCTTTTGGAAAAATACTTTCAGTTGCTTCTTCTTTTTCTTCTTTTTTGGAAGATTCTTCTTTTGTGTTTTTTATTTCTTTTTTGTCT
>CAJPOH010000040.1 GCA_905372205.1 uncultured Treponema sp. | reverse complement strand
CTTTCATGTATATCATTAGAAGCTCTTTTAATAGATGATGACAATGAATACAAAAATCTCAATGTAAAAAAGGGAGCTGAAATTGGATTATCAAAAAAGTAAAAATATGAATCTCTTTTAACTATTTTTTTGCATCCATTATCTTTTGCTAGAGTTTCTACTTTTTTTAAAAATATTGGAATAAGATTAGGCTTAATTTTTTTTATTTGATGTTGATATGGAAACTTTAAACATACACAAAACATAACTAGATGCTCATTTTTGAAGAGATTATTTCATCAATGGAAATAATCTCTTCCTTATCAAAAGATTTTTTCCATTCTTCAAATTTTTTATCTTTTAATCTTTCCAATATCTTTCTGTCCTTTGATGTTTCACTGTATTTTTGAATACATAACTTTACTTTTTCTTCAAGAGAAATAAGTTCTTTTTCTAATTCTAGCTTCCTTACCTTTAAACCTTTTATATAATTCTCAGTCCAAAGCAAAATTGCCATATCAATATCTTGAGAAAAAATAGGTGAAGCCTCCAACACTTTTAGATCTATATTTTCTATTTTATTTTTGACAATATCTCTTTCACTAACAGCACGACTCAAGGCTATTTCTGCTTGTTTTTCATAGAAAGCACGTAAAGTTAAAACCTTATCCAAAGAAAAATTAAACTTCTTCATCTTTTATTCTGCTTTTAGCGAAGTACTTCCTGCAAATTCAATCTCACTCACTGGAATCTCTATATCAGTAATTTTGCTAAGACGCAACAACGTATCCTCAATATTAGCTTTTTCTTCAACTGTCTGTACTAAAAAATCATATATAAGAGGATATTTTTCAATAGCTAAATCTAGTTCTGGATTACTCCCTTTTTGATATGCACCAACTAGAATCATATCTTCCGAATCTTTATACCTTGCTAACAAGTTTCGCATCTCAAGACTAGCCTTTGCAACCTTCTCCGTTGATATTCGCTTAGAAAGACGAGAAATGCTTGCTAGCACATCAATTGCAGGATATTGTCCTCGCTGTGCAAGCTTTCTAGCCAAAACTATATGCCCATCCAAGATACCACGTACAGCATCAGATATAGGCTCGTCCATATCATCTCCATCAACAAGTACAGTATAAAAAGCTGTGATAGAACCTTTATCAGAAGTTCCACTCCTTTCTAACACTTTAGGAAGAGTTTCAAAAACACTAGGTGGATAGCCTCTAGTCTTAGGTATTTCTCCACGAGCTAAACCAATATCTCCTTGTGCTTTTGCAAATCTAGTAATAGAATCAAACAAAAGCATAACATTAAGCCCTTGATCCCTAAAGTACTCAGCAACAGCAGTCGCAACATAGCCACCTCGTAAACGTGCAATTGGAGTTTGGTCTGAAGTAGAAACCACTATTACAGATCTCTTTAGTGCCTCACTCCCTAAGTCGCGTTCTATAAAATCCATTACTTCCCTACCACGCTCTCCTATAAGTGCTATGACATTAACATCTGCATTTGTATTTCTTGCTATCATTCCAAGAAGAGTTGATTTCCCCACACCTGAACCTGAAAATATACCTAGTCGTTGCCCACAACCAACAGCTAAAAGTGAATCTATAGCCCTAATTCCTGTAACAATACGTCTTGTTATAGGAAGACGAGACATCGCCAGTGGAGGTTTTGCTTCCAATGGATATTTTAATGAAGAATAAGGTTGTTCCTTAAAATCTAAAGCCTTTCCTAAGCCATTTATTACACGCCCTAAAAGAACATCACCTACATCAACACGTAATACTTCACCCGTAGCAATTACTTCATCTCCAGACCTTATGCCTTCAACATTTTCATAACTCATTAGTTGAACTACGTGATCATGTAAGCCAATTACCTCTGCAGGGATACCTTCTTTGTTAGATTCAGTAACGATTCTACACAACTCCCCTACTTGAGCCTGAGGACCTTCGCTTTCAATAAGCATTCCCTGAACTTTCTTAACTTTGCCAGTATATTTTATCGGCTCTGTTTCTTTGACAATATCTATATACTTATCAAACAAATCAAGCATTACATCACCCATAGCCTAAAAAACCTTTTAAGCGTTCTTTTGTTTTGGTTGTGTCTTTATAGGAGAGATTTCTATAATCTTTTGTTCAAGTTCATGTAACTGACTAGAAATTCTTGCGTCTATTGAACCAAAATCTGTTTCAACAATACACCCACCTTGATCGACGCTTATGTCTTCTACAACTGTAATATTCTGTGAGTTCTCAACACGTTCTAAGAACTCTTTAATATGCTCAGTTGTCATTTGCACATCTAACAAATTCACCCTTATAGTTACGTCACCCTTTGTTTTAACTTTTCGCAAAGCATGAATAACATTAGAGGTAACTACATTTTTTTGATTTTCTGAAATAACTTTAACAACTTTTCTAGCCAAAAGAAGAACAAGGTCGACAATCTGTTGTTCAGTTTCTGAAAGAATTTCTTGCCTTTTTTCCATTGTTTTTTCAACTATTGTGTGCATTCTCTCAATTAAACGATTAACCTCAGCACTCCCTTCTTTAAAGCCATCTTCTCTACCAGCTGAAAATCCCTCATTAAAACCCCTTGCTTCGATTGCCTTTTTATTATTCTCTGTTTCTAAAATTATGCTATCAGCATTCTTTTTTGCTTCTTCCAGAAGTTTTTCTGCTTCATCTTTTGCATTCTGTAGTTTAACCTGCACTTCATCAGTTTGACGCTTAACTTCTTCAAAGGCAACACTTTGAGCATCTTTAATTATTCTTTCAGCTTCTTCATGGGCTTCATCAAAGAGTTTTTGTCTTTCTTCTTCCCATTGTGCTTTAAGTTCTTCTATTTCTTTCTGAGTAGTTTCAACACTTTCTTCTTGGACAACCTCTGTTGAATCAACACTTTCTGCAACTTCTTCTTCCTCTTTTTTCTCTTCAAAAACTTTAGCTAGCTGAATTTGTATCACATTAGCATTATTCGCAACCTCATTCATACGAAAAATAGTCTTTGCCATGGTTCTTGACTCCTTAAATTTAAGTAAATAAATGAGGCTACTACTCCTCAAAGCACATTGTTTTAGATAAGTTCATCCTCTTCAGAACGTGCTATAACAATCTCACCCTTCTCCTCAAGTCTTCTTATTATAGAAACAATCTTTTGTTGAGCTTCTTCCACATCCTTAACACGTATTGGCCCCATAAACTCCATTTCCTCTCTGAGCATACTGCCAGCACGTTTAGACATGTTCTTGAATATCTTATCTTGAACTTCTGCATCAACTTGCTTTAACGCCTTAGCGAGTTCATCTGTATTAACTTCACGTAGCACAATACCAATAGCACGATCGTCAAGCATAACAATATCTTCAAAGATAAACATCTTCTTCTTTATCTCTTCTGCCAAGTCTGGATCTTCATCTTCAAGAGATTCTATAATCGTACGCTCTGACTGTCTATCAACCAAGTTGAGTATCTCAACAATACTATCCACACCACCTGCTGCTGTGTAATCTTCACTTGATATGGTAGAAAGCTTTTTCTCCAAAACACGCTCCACTTCACGTAAAACATCTGGAGATGTTCTATCCATAGTTGCAATACGACGAGCAACATCACTTTGAATCTCGTCGGGCAAGTTTTGCAAAATCTGAGATGCCTTATTTGGCTCAAGATATGCCAGAATGAGAGCAATCGTCTGAGGATGCTCTTGCTGAATAAAGTTTAGTAAGTGTCCTGGATCTGTTCTTCTAATAAAATCAAAAGGACGCACCTGCAAGGAACTAGTCAACCTATTGATAACTTCTGTAGCTTTTTGTCCTCCAAAAGTTTTCTCCAAAACATCACGAGCGTAATCTATACCACCAGTAGTTATGAAGTTTTGAGCCATCATCAACTCTTGAAATTCTTGCAATACAGCATCCTTCAAGTCTGATTCTATCGTCTCTATTCTAGCGATTTCAAATACAATTTTTTCTACTTCATCTTCTCTCAGTTGTTCCATAACCTTAGCGGATATTTCTCCACCAAGTGAAATTAAAAATATTGCAACCTTTTGTCTTCCAGTGAGGGAGTTTACATCCTTGTGTTTTTTACTCCCACTTTTTTCTTTTGCAGGGGATACAGCCATACTATTCCTCCATTAACCAAGTTCGTATCAATAGGGCCACATCTTCAGGATGCTCTCTAGCAACGTTTACAGCATTCTCTTGTAACTCTAATCTCTTTCTTTCATCGACAGTCATAGCAACTTCACTATTAGCCTTTTCTGCTTCCCATAATATTCTCTCTCTCTCAAGTTGTGCCTGACGTAACGCTTCTTCTTCTTTGAGTCTTCTTCTTCTTTCCCTTTCTCTACTAACAACTCTGTAGATAATAAATAGAATTAACAAGCCTGCAATACCTGCAAGTGAAATAAGAATTATTTTCTGACGTTGAATGTCAGCAAAATATTTAGCATTCTCTTCTTCAAACTCTTTACTCCTATCAATCTGAATGCTTGTAACAGTCACTATGTCATTTCTATTAGCGTCATAACCTATAGCACCTTGAACAATCTTCTCTGCTTGCTTTCTTTGTTCATCAGAAAGTGCTATAAACTCTCTCTTAATTTCACCATTTTCTATAATCTTATTGCCATTATCATCTTTTACAGTCTTCCAAAGCCCGTCAATATTAACAGAAACAGTACGCCTTCCCATTTGTGGACTTATGATCTCAGAAATCTGGCTACTACTATACACTTCATTTTTTTTCACTATACTTTGTGTTGAACGCCCCGCTATGTTACTCATGTCCTTATAAGAAGGTGGGGTTTGCCCTTGAACACCCTCAGGACCTTCCGGGTTTGTTCCCTCTCCTTCCCATGTGGTTGTTGCAACTTCGCTAGAAGCTGTTATAGAAGAAACAACTTGTGAATCATCATAAGGAGTGTCCGGATTATCACTTTTAATCTCAGTTGGCAGGATCTTAGTCGTTTGAGACGATTTTTCTGACATATCCATCTCTATTTTCATCGTGACTTCTCTTACCCTGTCCGTATCAAAAATCTTCTGCAGGGCATTAAGAACCTTCACTTCGTACTCTCGTTCTTTCTTAGCTATCATCTTCTGTTGTTTTTCTATCATAGATAGCCTGTCCCAATCTTTCATACCTGCAAAGTCGTTTAATATGTTAGATTGATTATCAGATATAGTGATGTCCTCATCTTTTAATCCTTCGACAGCAAGTTTTAATAGTTTTTGAATTCCTTCTACTTTCTTCCTATTAGTAGCTATATCGCTACCAGGCTTTGGATAAATAATAACACTTGCTGTAACAGGATTTTGTTCAGATTGAAACATGGCATTATCAGGAACATTGACCACAACACTAGCATCATCAACATCATCTAATGCTTTTATATGCCTTCTTACTTCTTCTATAATAGCACGTCGCAAATCCACCTTTCGCTCAAAGTCCGTACGTGTCCACCTTTCCACGTTAAAAATGTCCCAAGGACTTGTATCTTTTGGAATTAAGTCTTCCCTTATGAGAAGACTTCGCATCCTTCTAGCAGTAGAGGAGTCAGAAACATATACTACACCTTCATTCACAGTAGTTTTTACATCTTCTTCATTGAGGCGCAAGACAATCTTATCAAGCTGATCTTGATCTGTTATCTTAACGTCAAGCACTGGCACAAGTGGAGATGTTGAAGACCATGAAAATAGACCAATAAACAAGGCAACACCTACAACTAATACTCCTATAACCACAGCCTTTTGAATCTTAGTCCACTTACTCCAACCAGAACCTATTTTCTCTTTTAATCTTTTAAACCATTCCTTCATACTTCCCACCTTTTATAGGGTCAAACATAAAATATAACGCCTCAATGTTTGAACTTGCACAAATATAAAGCCAAAAGCTCAACCCATTACCTTGTAGTAGTTATATCGTTCCATGCCTTAATAGTTTTATCTATAATAGTTTGTGTCATCTTTAAAGCAAGGCTCGCTTCTGCCATAGCAATTGTCACATCATGTGGATCAACTGACTCAGGGGAAACAATCATTTTTTCTGTCAAATCTTCTACCTTTGTTTGCTTTTTATTCATCATGTCAAAAGCTTTAAGCAAAGTCTGCTCAAAACTTTGACCAATAGGATTGTCAGAAAGTTCAATATCATTAGTAGAAGACACCATATCTTGCCTAAAATTAGGCACTTCAATAGAACTAATATTTAAGTTCTCTCCGATAGATGGCACTTTATACATACTTGCAATATTCTTAAATTCAGGAATATTCAAAGCAAAACTATTCATACTATCAACACGCATTACACTCTCCTAAAAATTTAAGACTATTTAATAATATCCAAAGCTCTATGAAACATATCTTTAGCACCTTGAACTACAGCCACATTTGCTTCGTAAGAGCGAGAAGCAGAAATTAAATCAACCATCTCAGTCACAACATCAACATTAGGGTATTCAACAAAACCTTTTCTAGGACCTGTTTGAATAGCATCAGGGTTACTAGGATCATACACCCACTTAGAATCCGACGTGTCTTTTTCAATACCTACAACCTTAACCCCAGTTCCTAATCCTCTATGCAAAGAGGAAGGTACAAAAGGATTTCTCCAATCTATTCCATTTTTTTTCTGAGCTAAAATAACACGGCTCCTCTTAAATACGCCTCCTTCTGGAGTTCTAGTTGTGGAAACATTAGCTATATTATTTGATATAACATCCGTTCTAAGACGTTCTGCACTCATTCCTGTAGACGCAATATTTATGCTTGTAAATAATCCCATAATGACCTCTTATTTTAAGACCGACTGAACTTGATTGTATTCAAAAGCTGCAACTTGAGATAATAATTGATACTGCATTTGAATCTTTAACACATTCATAGCTTCAACTTCTGCATCAACATTGTTTCCATTAGCCTTAGCTGAAGTTTGATAATCTAAGGCAACAAACGGTCTAACAGTCTTATAGTCAATAACATTGTTACTTTTTATATGCAGAGGATGACTAGTATTCATTTCAAAAGAATTATCTTTATTTTTTTGTGAATCAAAAGCACGCTTTAACTCTGTTTCAAAGTTCACAACACTTCTCTTAAAACCAGGTATCCCTGAACTTGCAAGATTATTTGCAGTCACGTTATACCTAAGAATGTTTACATCCAAAGCCCTATGCAGAACATCTGTTGTCTTTCTAAAACTATCAAATCCCATAAATTTTAATCCTCAAATTACATTAATCTGTTAAAACTATAACAGTCCCCTCAAGTTCTATCGGCATAATAAAAAATTACTTAATAGAAAATTATTATAGCAAAGATGAATTCTAAAC
>CAJPOH010000039.1 GCA_905372205.1 uncultured Treponema sp. | reverse complement strand
AAAGAAGATTTACCTGATATTTTAGTTTTACAAGAAATAGAAAGTATTGAGGTAATTAAGGATATTTCTAAACGTCTTTCAAATAACGTGTATGAAAGGGCAGTCTTTGCAACACAAAAAGGTTCTCCTTTTAGTACTGCTATTTTTTCAAAATATAAGATATTGAGTGCAAAAGAACATAATATTCATTTTGAAAATAAAATCTTAAGACCAATTATTGAAGTTGATTTATTGGTTTCAGTTTCTGGAAAAGAAATGACTATCACTATTTTTGCAGTACATTGGAAAAGTAAACGCGATGAAAATAGGATAGAAAACAAAGAGATAAGAAATTTACAAGAAGAATTGTTGTATAACAGAATGAAAGAAAAAGAAAAGATATCTGATTTTGTGATAGCTTGTGGTGATTTTAATCAGAATATTCAAGAGTTTTCTAAGATGAAAAACTTTGATAATGCTTGGAGTTTGTATAAAAAAGATTTTGAAAAAGAGTTTTCAGATGAAGTCGACTGCGAAGGAAGTTATTGTTACAAAGGTAAATGGGAAAAACTTGATCATTTTTTTTATTCAAAGAATTGTAGCCTGAAACCATCATTTTTTACCGTTTCTCTTGATGCTCCACTGGTGTATGATGGAAAAATAAATAGATATAATGTTGGCACAAAAACTGGTTATTCTGATCACTTACCTATTGGTTTTTTGTTAGAAGGGAATGATGAGTAATTACATGTCATAAGACTAGACAATTAACAAAACTAGCTTTATACTCGTAAATACTGTTGTGGATGTTGTCTACACCAATTGTGTATAAGATGATATCTACATATTTAGGAGAGTTTTATGAAACGTAGTATGTTTTTGTTCCTTATTTCTTTGTTTTTTATTTTTTCTTGTGATCACAGTGGTGAAAGTGGGGGAAATTTAAAAAAAGATGTAGAGGTTGAATCTTTGAGTATTCATGGTCTTCCTGTGGATGTTAAAAAAGTTGAATGGACACGTGATATTCCATCTGAAAAAGATAGTGTGTTGAAAAGAAATGTTGACATTGTGTTTAAAGGAGAGATTAAAGCTGTTCAAACTTTGCTTGCAACATTGCAGGTGAAAGAAATTACTTCAATAGCGGAAGAAGAAACAAAAGATTTAGAGCTTTCTACAACAGAAACAGACGTGTTTAAGGCTTGGAAAAAGATTGTCAAAGTTAGAAGAGAAAAACAGAATTTTCAAGACAAGGATGTTGAAGTTGAGTCTTTGAGTATTTGTGAGGCTGATGTAGACATAGAAGAAGCTGTTTGGAATTGTCTTATTCCAAACGAAAAAACTACTGTTGATAAGAATACTGTAGACATCAAATTCAAAGGAGAAAACACTCAAGAGTTGAAAAAGACTCTTTCTGTTCAAGCAATTCCTACTATAGCTGAAGGAGAAGTTAAAGACTTAGTCCTTTCTACAACAAGAACTCCAACCTATAAAGCTTGGACTAAGACAATCAAAGTGAGAAGAAGTTATGCTCAACTTGGTGCGAAAAATGAAATTAGATTTAAGAAGCTACTTCTTTTAACCTCTGACTACAAAGATGATGTTAATGCTCAGTTAGATAGTTCAAGTTTTATTGCTGAAGCTAGCATAGAGATGGAACTTGCATCTTTGCAAGGAGATAAAAAATTTAAAAAGGCTGATTTAGAGTATGAGCTTACTTCTAATAAGACAGGAGATTTTATAATTCCATCTGCAGAAATTCGTTTTGAATATGAAGAAAATTCTTCTTTTAGGGAAGTGAAAGATGATGAAGAGTTTGATTTGGCAACACTTGTTAAAGCAGGACAAGATGCAAAATTTAAGCTAATTATTTCACCTAAATCTTCTGTTGCTTGGCAGAGACTTGATCTTAAAATAAGATTTTGCGTAAGAAACAATCAAGCTGAGTTACTTGAGGTAAGTATTCCAAAAAGTTCCTTCCTTTTTAATAAAGACGCAGGTTTAAGCGACACCATAATATTGAATGCTAAGAATGCAAAGTTGGAAATAACCAAAGATGCAAGTCATGATGGAACTGCTGATAAACCCATATTAGCAGTTGGAAAAGTTGATGCTGGTGTAGCTATTGAAAAGATTACTGACCTATTTATTGTAGTCTCTGATAAAGCTGTTGTTAAATATGGAGCTGATAAAGATAGTTTGGATGATCCATATATTGTTATGGGCAGGATTAAACTTGTATATGCCAATGCTCCGCTTCTTATAGAAATTAAATCAGAAGATGGAAGTGCTGTTGCGTACTATACATTTAATTTATCTCATTAAAATAAGGTTTTTTGATTGGGTATCTTGAAAAACTAACATAAGATTTCTGCACCAATCCATTTTTTAAGATACTCATAAGCTATTTTTAGGAGTTGTTATGAAAAGTTTAACAAAATGGTTTGCAGTGTTGTTGATTTTATCGGGAGTCTTTATTTCTTGTCCTCATTCTCAAGAATTGGATACTCCTAATAGCAAAATTGTGTTGTATTACTTTGTTGAAGGTAATGAGGGAGGCTCTCTTATAGCAACAGTCAATGGAGAGGCAATACAAAGTAAGAAAGAATTGAAAAAGGGAGATGAAGTCATCTTTACAGCGACACCAGATGATGAATATTCAATAGAAAAATGGATAAAGAAAAAGGAAGGTGGAGTTGAAGAAGTTGTCAACGGAGATGCTTATACTTATAAGCTCACAATAGAAGAGACTACAATCGTCAAAGTGAAGTTTATAAATGAAGCAGATTTACCCACTCTCAAGCTAGCATACCTTAGCATTAATGGAAATGAAGTGAAAGATGTTGAATCTAGCGTGCTTTCTTTGACAACTTCTACTGATAGCAGAGGACACATTCACGCAAGAGATATTGTTGGTAAATTCACATATAAAGATGAGAATACGCCACAAAAAATGAGAGTTTGGATTAAAGATGGCACAAAGATCTTACAATCCATCGAAATTGCAGATGATGGGAACACTGTAGTTAATTTGAGTGTACCTGCAAAAAAAGGAAAATGGCAAAACTGGAAAGGTAAAATTAAAATCAAAAAAAGAATCTTTGTGGATTTTAGGCTAAACGATTTTGGTAAAAGTGTAGTACCTTTAGGTGAGAAAATAGATGGTAGTTTTGTTCCTTATGAAGTGCAGAAATTTGATGTAGATGGCAATGCTTTAGATTTAACTATTTCTAATGATGATAAACCTCTTAAAAAGATATTGCTAAATGGGCAAGATATCACAGCTAAAATTAAAAGCTATGATGGGGGCTCTAAGTTAAGTCATGTGGTTTCTTTAGCTAATATGACAGATGGTGATGATATTTCTATAGTGGTTACTCCTCAAGATAATGATATTGCAGAAAATCATTTTAATTTTAAGGTCAAGGGAAATTCTAATGTTCAAGCGAAAAAAATAAAGCCACGCCTTATGATTGCAGATGATGATGAACTTCCATCTCTTACTTTTTTGAATAAACTTACTACAAGCACGCCCCCTACTTGGAAAGTGAAAGATGCAAGTGCTGAGATCAAAATAACAATGGATGAATATACACGGGACTTTCTAGTAGAAAAAGTTGAAATTGATGGAGATGAACAGACAATTGAAGAAGATCCTAAATGGATTGGTGGTGTTAATTATGTGGTTAAAAAGAAAATTGAAGGTTTGACTGCAACTGAAAAACTTGTAAGTATTAAGTTTACATCTAAAAACGAAAGCAAAGCACCTTCTGTTGAATGGAAGTTCAATTTGCAAACAGGTGGCTCTTTGCCTCCTATTCCGCAAAAACGTGTTACTCTTTTTACTGTAAACGGTCATGGTAAGCGTTCAATTATCGAAAACAGTTTTGAAGATACATTTACTAATCACTTAAATGACGGAAGTGAGCCAGTTCATATATTTGATGGAAACACAGAAGGAAAAGCTGAAATTAAATTGGGTTGCCATGCAGCTGGCAATGGACAATATGTAATTGCAAATGTGAAGCTTTACATTGATGGAGCAGAACAGGCAAGCACCAAAGCTGAAACGTTAGAAGGTCAGATAAAACTTAGAAGTTTCACATGTTCAAAAACTTTTACTGATAAACTAGAACATCCTGTTAAAATTGAAGTCTTTCCTGAAGATACCACAAAATATTCAAATCTTGTCTTGCAATTCAAGATCAAAAACTCAGGTAATAAACCTACAATTCCTAATGTGAGGTGCTATATTGACAGAGGGCTTCCTAAGGCTAGTGGTTATAGGGTAGATGAACCTATAGATGGAGAACTTTCCGAGCTTTCTATTAACGCTTATGAGGATGTTTTAGGAAAGGTTGAAATTGGACCTGAAGATGGTTTAATGAATTGTGAAATTTATAAATCTCATAATACTCAATTAGGAAGAGATATCTATGCAACAGAACATAACGTATTGCTTCCAACTGATGGCACATATAAGAAATACATAATTAGATTACATCCAAATGAAGCAAATAAAGATAAATATAGGGTTACAGACTTTGAATGCTATCTTACAGGAAAAAAGGTGAAAGAAGATAACGCTGAATTCCTTTATATAAGTGGAAGACCATATATATATCATGAAAAAGCTAAATCGTGGAAAAATGAAGCAGCAGGAACTGTTCGAGAATATGGTTTAAAGACGGTAGAGCTTAATGCAACAACTTTTTCTCCTCGTGCAAAAGTTAAGTATAGAATGATTGACTATAAAGGAAATACCCTGAAAATGAAAGGAGATCAAACTCTTGAGATTAAAGAAATGCAAACTGATAATCTAGGTAGACATTGGGCAGATATTTCTTTCTATGATGAAAGACCTACAAAGGTTGAGATTTTTGTTGTGGCAGAAAATGGTGAGACTGATGATAATTTTGGTAAATGGACTAGGACATATAATTATATTCCTGTTTTATATGGTGATAAAGAGCCAGAGAGAGTTTCTGACTTAACAACTTATGCTTATGATGAGATAAAAGTTGATAAATCAAAACTAAAGAACAACAAGCTTTATGTCGCCTTTGGTTTGGATAATGATTTAACATCCTATAAATATTTACCTAGTCAAAATAATGAATATCAAAGTTATCAAACTAAGCCAGAAAAATTGGAAGATGACGGAGACTGGATATGGTATAAAAGTGAAATTGATGTGTCTAGTTTAACTAAAGAAAATCCTCTTGAAATAGTAATTCCAATTTTGACAAACAATGAGCTTTGTTACACATATAAACTAAAACTTATTCTCTAAGAGAAAAAAGGAACATCTAGTTTTTAGATGTTCCTTTTTTGTTGTCACAAATAAAATGATACTCTCTAAAAGATACAAAAAAGTCCTTATAATGCTTACCTTGACACAAATAACGTATTAGTATTATCCTAGCAAACAGTTGTCGAAATGGCAATAAGGCTCAGGGAGGCCTATTTATGAATATCGCAATGAATATGTACCAATCTTTGGGTTTCGCAGTTGTGTGGTTACTAATTGGTAGGTATTTAAAAGACCATGTCAAATTTTTCCAAAAATATTGTATACCAGCCCCTATAATCGGGGGCTTTTTATTTGCAATTATATCATTGATTGGTCACAATACAGGTGTTATTAACATCAAATTTGATAAGACATTGCAAGAGTATTGGATGGTGATGTTTTTTACCACTGTTGGTTATAATGCAGGTTTTTCTGTATTAAAAAAGGGTGGGATAAAGGTTTTCATATTTTTAACTGTAGCTGTTTCTCTTGCAGTTTTGCAACATGTTGTAGCTCAGGGTGTTGCATATTTAATTGATTTTAATCCAAAACTTGCTGTTATGCTTGGCTCCACTTCTTTTACAGGTGGTTTTGGCACTGCGGCAGCTTTTGCTCCGTTAGTTGATCCAGATGGAACATTGGGAGCATTAACTCTTGCTGTTGCAGTTCCAACTTTTAGTTCTATAATAAGCTCAATAATGGGTGGACCTGTTGGAAATAGTTTGATCAACAAATACAATCTTTCTCCTACGCATACAAACATTCAGGTCAAGGTCGATGAATCAGGTAGCATAATAAAACAAACAACAGAGGTAACTACAGTACCAGTGGTGGACAATAGACCTTTCTTTAAGAGACTTTTTTCAAAGCACAAAAAAACGGAAGAAATTGTGAAAGTCCATGAAGAAGTGATTCACACAAAGGCTACAATGCTAGAAGCAGATAACACCAAACCTAGTTTGGAACACACTTTAAATAGTGAGAAAATTGCATCTTCCTTTATGGTGTTGGTTGTGGCAGTGGGAATTGGCATTTTTATAACAAATCACTTAAATAGTCTTTCAACAAAAACTCAGTTTCCTATTTATATTGGCACAATGCTGGTTGCTGCAGTAATTAGAAATATTGCAGATGCAACTAAGTTGTTCAAAGTGGAAATGGAAGCTATGGATACTTTGGGAAGTGTTGCCTTAAACTTGTTTTTAGCAATGGCATTAGTTTCTCTTGAATTATGGAAATTGGTTGATTTAGCTGTACCTCTTTTTATAATTCTAGGAGCTCAGATTGTATTGATGTATGTTTTTGCAAGATTTGTTACGTTCAACGTTATGGGGCGAGATTATGACGCTGCAGTTATAACTTCAGGACATATTGGTTTTGGTTTTGCAGCAACTCCTAATGCTATGGCAAATATGGGTTCTGTTTGCGAAAAATATGGATATTCAGAAATTGCTTTCTTTGTGGTTCCTATAGTTGGTTCTTTGTTTATAGACTTATTCAATGTTATGATTATAAGTGGTACTTTAGCATTAGTTCAATAAAAACTTTCTTTAGCTTATCGTGAAAAGGACTACTAAATGTAGTCCTTTTTTATTTTTAGAAGATTTAAAGAACTGCTGATTAAGGTTAGGCTATTGTCAGTGACAGCTACTAGGCGTACTGCCAGTGTAGCAGCCACTCCTTACGGAGTGGCGACGAGAGGAAATTTATTGGAATGCGATAGCATTCGCTATCGCAACGTGTCAAAGCGGAGCATTTCATTCATGCGTTAGGTCTAGTAAGCCGTCGCTGATGGTAGCTCATCCCCTTTTCAACTTGCAATAAGTTACGGTTGGATGGTAACGTATCAAAAGATAGAGAATTTATAGAAGATATGCGATTAATTTGCTGTCGAATTAATTACTACTTCCATAAAATAACAGAAAAGAAAGCAGATTATATCATTTCAATAAAAGGCAATCAAAAAATAACTCAAGATGAAGTAAAAGAAGTTTTTGACTATCCATGCAAAACACGCATGTATTGCGATGCAATTCTGTTTAAGAATGCAGATGCGATATAGCGGGGCACAGCACCTCGTTGCTGTACAGCATTCAACCCCAATGCTGTACAGCACGCACACGCAATATAGCGGGGTTTGCACACCCAATGCTGTACAGAATGGGGGCAGTACAT
>CAJPOH010000038.1 GCA_905372205.1 uncultured Treponema sp. | reverse complement strand
ATTGCACAGCGAATATCTTTTAATATTTGATGTATTATTCCGACGACACGTCTTAAATGCCCCGTACCCTCTCCAATTCTAATCGAAGGATAAAAGACTACTAACTTTGTTGCATATTGATATGCATCTTTGATATTTGAAAGATCAAATGTAGTGCTACAATGCTTTGAATTTAAACATTTTATCATATTCAAAGTGCGAATATAGTCTTCTTTTTCATCCACAGTTGTCCTAATCTCTGGAGCATACCAGATGATAGGCGAAGGTTCTCTAATACACTTAAACTTATCTTCATGTCTATACAACGCAGGTCCTACATGCTCTCTATCATAAGGGTCATTGGTAAACTTTTCTGCTATTAAAAGACTTTTTGCATTCAAAAGTTCCACACCACTACCTACAGGGAGTCCCGTGAATGTAAAATAATCTGGCTCTAAAAGTTCAAAATAACGAGCAATAGAAGCATTTGCAGCATCTACAAATATAAACGGATTATCCGCTGTAACACGGACTATAACCTTAATTGGATTTTCTGATCCTACCTCATCTATAACCCTGCAAAACCTAGAAAGAACATCTTCTTCATCTCCTGCAATGCACTCAAACCCTTCAAAAACTGAAAGTGGCTTTAGACTTTCGTAAGAAGAGAAATCGCAAGCTAATATATAATGCTCTGCTTTTATATTTTTAGCTACACGCATCACATGGCGAGCCATAGGAATTACATTCAATGGAAGAAGAGCCTTACCCGGTAAGCGTTTTGAACCTAACCTACACTGCACTACTACAACAACACCCTTTTTCATATCAGATATCACATTTCTCTCCAATTGCTAATTAATTCATAAGGTGGAACAATAAATCGCTTTTGATTTTTTTTCACCCAGTCAGATCCCACCTTAAAATAATTATACGCCATAAATGGATTAAAATTCATGCTTTTCATATAAGAAAAAAAGACATCAAATTTCATATAAGCCTTGCCATTTGAAACAGTTGGTCTCAAATTCTTTATATAAAACCTTGTATACGAGGCATCGTGTGATGTGTCTTCTATAGGAAGTGTACTCAAATATTTCACCTTAAAATGTGTATTTATTACAATCTCTTCTCCCCATAGAAATGTCCTAAAGCCAAAATCAAGATTTTGCCAATAAGAATTAGTTAATGTGTAATCAAATCCTCCAAAATCTATAAACTTTTTGCAATTATATATACCTGTAAAATCAAATGGATATATGGAACGTGTATTATTTTGAATAATTGGAATAGCTTCAGTAGAAAAGTGTCCATTTTTCAAAATGGGTAACATTTGGACGCTAATCATATCATTTGTTTTTGTTATTGCTACAGGACTCAAGCACATCTTATTTTGAGCTTTTGCCTCTTCTATTGCCTTAAAAAGATGAGTGCTATCTAAAATAGATTGGTCATTCCATAAAACAATTGCATAATCAGTTTTTAACTCTGATATTGCAATATTTATGCTTTCCCCTATAGTAGCTTTTTCTGATAGTAATAGGAATTCCACAAAAGGATACTCATTCACCATGTTCTCTAAATCTATAGATTTCTCAGGAGATTCTACAGAAATTATAGATGTGATACCTATATCTAGCAAACTCTTTATGATAGAAGGAAAATTATACCAGCCTCCACGGCTCATAACTATAACTCCGACATCAGTTGAATCCCTTTTAAAGTTTCTTCCACCAGCCACTGTGTATGGAATTGCATGTTCATTAAAAGTTGTAGGTATAATATTCATCACATGATTCACATAAATCTCCAAATTTTAAATTAGATTGCTCTATACATTTTTCGTCAAATCGTTGCCAGATATCTTCTAAAGCTTCATTTTTTGCATTGCCCATAATATTTTGCTTCCTTACATCTTCACGACACATCAAAACATCTCCATCACAAGCAATGCACATCTCTCTATTTATATGCCTACACGGCATTCTCTTTAATGGAGATAAATCTGCAACTCTTCTATCAGGCAAGAAACGGCAAAAGTGATCATATTTCTGTATAATTACTTCTACATTTTTTTCTTTCCATGTCCTATAAAAAGTTTCTAAATCGTCTTCGTTTTCGTTCATTCTGACAATCTGCACAAAAGCATTTTTTCCAAAATAATTGTAAGAAAGCTCAGCTATTTCATTCACTCTAGCCAGCAATTCAATCGACTTTTCTTCAGTCAAATTATAAACTTTTGCATAAGTACCTGCATTTACAGCATCAATAAAAGTAATCCAGTAAAGTGGTGGAGTAAGACTAGGTCTCATGGGTGCCTCTTGAACTACTTTTTTTATGTTTTCTAGTTTTTCTTTTGCATTTTCAAATGTAGCTGATGTTTCAACCAAAGCTGTTAGATTAGGATACGACAAAACCTTCTTCACCATTTCCTCAAATTCTGGATGTTCCAATGGGTCTCCATACAAAGAAAACGATATAATCGCATCATCTGAAAATTTAGCAATTTTTTCCACTATTAATGAAAAATCTTGATATGACATAAATGCTTTATCATTAATTTGCGGCCTATATATCGGTTTTTGCTCTGAATCTGAAGATATCTCAATCATATAATAACGTGGAAGTGTTTTTAATTTTAATGGCGTAATCATCTGTTGATAGTTTTTTGCTGTTATGCCAAGAAAGTTTTGACATAGCATCTTGTCTCTTTTTGTCTCCACAATGAATCTAAGTTTTAATATTCTTACATCTACAGGAGCTATATACGTTTCTATGTCATAAGAATTGATATCTTTTTTGATAATGTCAAAAACAAAATCATGGTCTATTACAGAATCGTCATCCTTAGAAAATTGACAAAGAATATCGCATAATCCTGTGTTTAATATTTGTGGAAAGATAAATAAAGGATAACCTTCTGCAAAAGAATATTCAGCTTTATATTTTATATGTTGCAAATAAAGCTCTTTAGTTGCATTTACATCAATAAAAGGAGCTTCTAATGGAGCAATAAAAAGATCACTACATTCTAGTTTTTCATCACTACAAGTTTTAAAGAAAAGATGAGCTGTCATTTTTTCTAGGGTAAGTACTTTTATAGAGCTAGCATCTGAGAAATCTTTCAATGCATCCTCTACAATCTCCTTGTCTTTAATATCAATCAATATGAGAACTTTTTTACATTCTGGCAATAACAAAGCGTTTTCTATAGCAAGACGCATCAATGACTTATTTTCAATGAAAGCATCTACTGCATACTTTGATACACCAATAGAATACAATGCAACTAGAGACGGCATGCCCTTAGTTATCGACTTAATTACAATTTTATTTTAATTTTTTTGCAGCAGTGCTAGCTTTTTCTTTTGTTGGATATAATCTAACGGAAGAAGAGATAAGCCAACCTGCATTTTCTAAATTAATCCATAAAACTTGTTTACCATTTCTCATTTCAGCTTTTATTGCTTCCACTACAAAAACATCACCACTTCTTGCATGACTAGAGGTAATTCCATCATCAGAAGGTTTATCTCTAAGAGAAACATAAGGTTCTACAATCACAGCATACTGCATAGAAGTAGAAATAGCAGTATCTTTTGGCAAAACAACTTTTTCGATTACATTTTTTTTAGTGCAACTAGTTAAAAACAAAACAACAGAAAAAAAAGCAATTAATAAAAATCGCAAAATTATAACTCCTTATTGCCATATTTCTGCAAAACTATGGATATGTCCACAGTATTTGCAAACATACATATCATTTTTTGTCTTATAAAACATAGGAGGCACCCCCTCACAGTGAGATGGGTGAGAAACGCATAATTCATTTTTGCAAGCTATGTCTGCAAAATTATAAATACGTGGTGGCAAGTGAACTCTATATTTTTCATTTATTTTTCCATCTTTAATTATATTAAGAGTGCAACCGGGAGAAACTGCAGCAAGTCTTTTTAAGTTTTTTCTTTCAAACTTATAAGAGCCTGGTCTAAATATAAGCCCCTTAAATATGGTAGCATCTTTTGTAGAAGTTGAAACCCATTCTCCACCTTTGCCATTCTCTAATTTCATAACTTTTATTATAGTTGAAATATGACGACGTATAGCTTCAGGAGGTTGCCCCCTATATATATGGTCTATAACAATACCTTCTTTTATTGGACGCACACCTTCAGAAAAACTATCTGAGCTTTTATTAGATGTATTATCTAATGGCACTTTAATGATATATTCTGTGTTAGAAAAATCATCTTCAGGGGTTTTTTCATTCTTATGTTCAAAATCATCTCCTATTTTGCCACCAAACATAGAAAGAAGTGTCATTCTAACATACATACCATTAATTGATTGCCTCTCCCAACCATTAAAACTTGTTGTGTCTAGGAATGTTGGAATTGTAGGATGTTCTCTATGACGAGGAAGAGGGTGATAAAATTTTGTTTTCTTATCTAGCTTCTCCATAAATTCTTCTTTGAAAGTTATGGCAGAACGTAAACGATCTGCCATTTGCAAAACATCATCACCCATGCGTTCTAATTGAGGTCTTGTAAAATACCAAATAGGTGCTACATCTTTTTGTGCTAGATATTCCTCTATGGAAGAAAACTCTCTCAAGCTAAAACCATTTTCTTCCATCTTTAGCTTATAATATTCAGGCATTGCCAATTCTTTTGGTGCTATTAAATCAACTTGGACTTTATCAAATAACTTTAAACCATCTGCTTTTGAGTGTACTGTGCGTCCATGATATAAATCTCCAACAAGTGCTATATGTATTTTTTTAGTTGACCAATCATTGTCTTCTAAGAATGTAAACTCATCTAAAAGTTCTTGCGTTGGATGTTCGTGCTTTCCATCTCCTGCATTAATAAAGCTAGGAAAGTTTTTAATACCATTACGCTTTGCAAATTCTTTAGATTCCACTTCTAACCATTTACACACTCCTTCAATAGTGCTTCTTATAATAAAAATATTATTTCGGTAACCTGTTAAAGTGTTGAATGTGTCCGCAAAACTTTCGCCCTTGTTAAAAGAAGAAACAGAAGTAATTAGATCACTTAATTTCACATGGTGAAATTTAGCAGCATTTCTAAAAGACTCTTTTGTTCGTGTGCTAGATTCCAAAAATACTTCATAAATACCAAAATCCTTATCATTTATTCGAAACTCATCCATCTTTTTTACATCATTTTCTTGAATAGCTTTTTTCAATTCTTTGGTTTTTCTAAAAAGATATTTTCTTTCTTCGATTGAAAGATCACCTATAACACTTAACGACCTACCACTAAAATAACCCACCATATTCACTCCTTTAGGCATTGCTAAAACATATATGCAAAAAAAAACACCGTCAAAATATTCGACGGTGTTTAAAAAAATAAATATCTTTTAGAGGAAACTCCTCACCTTTTGCAAAATATGAACTAACAATACCACGCATACGGATCATGATATCTCAATAGTATGATTAATGTCAAGGTAAACATTTCTCCATACATCACAACCTATCTTTCAAATTTTCTGTAGATAGCACGTTTTGGTGTTTGAGCGTCTTTACCAAACTTTTCACGACGCCAAACAACATATTCTGACCAGTTTCCATCATACCAGATTACCTCACCTGTTGCTTCAAACACTAATAGATGTGTGCAAACACGATCTAAAAACCAGCGATCGTGGCTTATAATTATTGCAGAACCTGCAAAATCTTGTAAAGCTTCTTCTAAAGAACGCAATGTCGCAACATCTAGGTCATTTGTAGGTTCATCCAGCAAAAGCACATTAGCACCTTCTTTTAGCATCATAGCAAGATTGACTCTGTTTCTCTCTCCACCAGAAAGCACTCCTATTTTTTTTGATTGGTCTTGCCCACTAAAGTTAAACCAAGCACAATACGCTCTCGAATTCACTTCTCTAGCCAAAGAAGATTCTCCACCTTCTCCTAATTTTATCACATCAAGCCCTGCAGAAAGTTGTTGCCAAACAGTCTTGTTTTCATCAAGCGTTTCTCTCATTTGGTCTGCATAGCCTAGCTTCACTGACTCCCCAATTTTTATCTCACCACTATCAGGTGCTACAACCTCTTTTTTACCATCTTCTCCATTATAGCAAGCTTGCCCCGTAGCCCCCATAATCATCTTAAAAAGAGTTGTCTTTCCTGCTCCATTAGGCCCAACAATGCCCACTATAGCCCCCTGAGGGATTGTAAAACTCACATTATCAAAAAGAAGCCTATCTCCATAATGTTTTGAAATATTTTGTGCATCAATGACAAGAGATCCTAATCTTTTTGATGTAGGAATCATCATTTTCAATTCTTTCACTTTTTCTTTTGAACTATCAGAAAGAAGTTTTTCATAGTCTTTAACACGAGCTTTGCTTTTTGCATGCCTCCCTTTTGGGCTTAAACCAATCCATTCCAATTCACGCTGTAATATCTTTTGTTTTTCTGTTTCTTTCTTTTCTTCCAGTCGTAATTGCTCTGCCTTTTGCCCTAACCAACTAGAATAATTTCCTTTCCATGGAATGCCTTCCCCCCTATCGAGTTCTAAAATCCATGTAGCAACATTGTCAAGAAAATATCTATCGTGAGTAACACAAATTATAGTGCCTTCATATTGTTGCAATCTATTTTCAAGCCAAGCAATCGTCTCAGCATCCAAATGGTTCGTAGGCTCATCCAAAAGCAAGATATCAGGCTTTTGGAGTAAGAGCCGACACAATGCAAGACGACGACGTTCCCCGCCCGAAAGAGTGTCAACAATTTGGTCAGGGGGTGGGCAACGCAAAGCTTCCATTGCTAGCTCCAATATGCTATCAAGCTCCCAAGCATTTGTTGCATCTAGCTTTTCTTGTATCTTTTCTTGTCGCACCATGAGCTTATCTATATCCGCATCTGGGTTTCCAAACTCTTCGTTTACTTTATCAAATTCTGCAAGCAAGTCAACAATCTCTTTAACACCTTCTAAAGCAATTTCTTTTGCTGTTTTGCCTTTTTCCAAATACGGCTCTTGCTCTAAAAAGCCAATTGTATAGCCATCTTGCAAATAGACGTCTCCCACAAAGTCAGTGTCTTTCTGTGCTAAAATACGCAATAGACTAGATTTTCCCGAGCCATTAGCACCTATTACTCCAATCTTTGCACCATAAAAATAAGAAAGATTAATATCTTTCAAAACTTGCTTTGTCCCATGAAACTTTGAAACACGATCCATTGTATAAATAATTTTTTTATCATCTACAGTTTTTGCCATGCAAACGAGTCTAGCATAAAACAAAAAAAATATCAAATTAGCAAAAAAAAGGGACTAAGGAACATCATCCCTTAATATTCATCTTTCTATCTTCTTGAATAACAGAAAAAAAAACAATAAAATCGCAAGAGTTGCCATTCAATAATAAGTTTTTGAAGGCACAAAGGATTTAGATAAATGAAAGAAAAACTAGAAAGCATGAAAACAAAATACGAGCAGTTAAAATTAAAGATAGAAGACCCATCTC
>CAJPOH010000037.1 GCA_905372205.1 uncultured Treponema sp. | reverse complement strand
CTTTATTATACACTATCTTTTGCTCGCCCGTGCAGAGACCTTTTGCTCGCCCGTACAAAGACCTTTTGCTCGCCCGTGCAGAGACCTTTTGCTCGCCCGTACAAAGACCCTTTGCTCGCTCGGGCAAAGCCCCTTTGCTCGCTCGAGCAAAGCCCCTTTGCTCGCTCGAGCAAAGCCCCTTTGCTTATTGCAGATCCGAAGCACGCACGATGAAGTCTTTTGCAATCTTTTTGTCAGTTTTTATGATCGTTTTATGCCCCTGTGCCGTCCAGTTCATCTTTTCTTTTGTGGTGTAGTCGAGCATTGTGTAGCCGTCGTCTTTGATTGAGGCAATGTCGGGGGCAACGTATTCGATCGGCGTGCCTAGAGTGAGTTTGTTTTTAGGGATGAACTCGTATTCATTATTGCCGAGTTTTTCTCCTATTATTCCCATCATTTTGTATGGGCTTGCGGTTTCTCCTTTTACGGTCTCGTTTGCGTCGCTCGGCGAAAAGTAAAAGCCTGTTCCGAATTTTCTGTGTGAGGTGTTGTAAAGTTCGTCGATGAAGGGCTGTGCTTTTTCTTCGTTTATTTTGCCTTCGATCAGGTCGAGTTTTTTTCGGTAGGCTCTGGTGACCAATGCCGTGTAGTATAGGCTTTTCATTCTTCCTTCAATTTTGATTGAGTCTACGCCTGCGTTTTTCATTTCTTTTAGGTGGTCTATCATGCAAAGGTCTTTGGAGGAAAAGATGGAGGTGTAATTTTCCCCTTCTTCTATGGGGAAGTATTCGCCTTGCCGTTCTTCTTCTTCGCAAAGCCATTCGTTTTGTTCGATTTCTTTTTTGTAGAGTTTGTAGTCCCATCTGCAGGAATGGGTGCATAGTCCTTTGTTTGCACTTCGGTTTGTTAGGTAGGCGCTGATTAGGCAGCGTCCTGAGTAGGCGATGCACATGGCTCCATGCACGAAGCATTCGAGTTCTAGGTCTTTCACTTCGGTTTTTATTTTTTCTATGTCTTTGAGGCTTGCTTCTCTGCCGAGTACGACTCGTGAGAAGCCTAGGTCACGGTAGATTTTGCATGCTTCGCTGTTTATGCAGTTTGCCTGTGTGCTCAGGTGCAGTTTTGCTTTGGGGAAGTGCGAGGATATGATTTTGATGAGCCCCAGGTCTTGGATGATGAAGGCGTCAATGGGGTAGGAGGTGAAGTAGTCTATGTTTTCTAAGAGTGAGGTGATGTCTTTGTTATGAAAGGATATGTTTAAGGCACAGTAGAGTTTTTTTTCTATGCCTTCGCTTCTGTATTTTTCTTTTAGGAGTCTGATTTCTTTGTATTCGTCTTCAAAGAAGTTGTCTGCTTTTGCACGAAGAGAGAAGTTTTTTAAGCCGATGTAGACAGCGTCAGCTCCGTAGCTGAATGCAAATCTCAGTTTTTCAAAATTACCCGCAGGTGATAAAAGTTCCATAATGTAGTCCGTTAATATCAAGGAATATAATTAACATGAAATTACTAGTAATTCATTTTAAGCCTTAGATATTTCTATCTTATTATAGTAAAGTCTTTATAGTCTTTAGTTTCAATCTCTTTTTTTTCAAAAGAAGTAACTTTAGCATAGGGGTGAGAACTTTTAAGTAATTCCAAAAACTTTTCAAGTCTATCAACTTTACCTTCAGCACAAAGCTCAACCGTATAGCCATCAGGTAGGTTTTTAATATGACCTTTTATATTCAATTTTATAGCTAAACATTGAGTCCAAAACCTAAACCCTACATGCTGAACACGTCCTGAAAGAAGTACATGATATGCTTTTTTTTCCACATAGTCTCCTTAAGGAGCCACTGATTAATTCGAAAGCGAATTAATCAGTGGCATCCTATGAATCCTTAACCTTTCGATAAGTTGCCATCCAAGCGTAACTTATGGCAACTTGAGAAAGTGAAAGTTACTGCCAGCGACAGCTACTAGGCTAACGCTGATTAAATGCTCTCCTAGCTTTAATCAGCGTTCCTTAACTTACCACAATACCTTCCAAGTCAAAACCTAAAACTTTAAGAATTTTAACTTTAACCAAAGACCCCTCTTGAATAGTATTTTTATTAACTATCTCATCTTTATTTTTGAAATTTACTACTACAGCTCCATCTACATCAGGAGCTTGAAACCATGCTCTACCAATAGCAATTCCATCTTCGTTTTCAATTACTTCTTCAATTAAAACTGGCATAACCTTTCCAATAAAAATCTTGAGTAAGTTTATCGTAATCTTTGACTGTTCTTCTTGCAAAATCTTCATTCGTTTTTTTTTGATTCTTTCTTTGATGTGGTTTTTCATAAGAAAAGAAAGTGTATTTTCTTCTTTCGAGTAGGTAAAAACTCCTGACCAAAGACATTCTAAGTTGATTAGAAATTTCTTTGTCATTTCAAAGTCTTCTTCAGTTTCTCCAGGAAACCCAACTAGAAAAGTAGTACGAATTACAGGAATTTCATACTTAGTGTTTATAAAAGCAGCTTTTATTTTTGCAACAAGGCTTAAATATGAGTCAAAGCTACCCTTTCGATTCATCTTTTGGATAATAAGGTTTGATCCAGATTGAAAAGGAATATCAAAATATGGCAAGAAACGTTCATCTTCAGCCATAATAGGAAGTATGTCTAAAGGAAAATGATCGGGATGAACATATAAAAGGCGAATCAGAAAATCTCCTTTTAGTTTGCTTATCTCTTTTAGTAATATTGAAAGAGGAGTTGGAGAGATATCTTCATAATCAGTCATTCCAAAAACACCTAGGTCTTGCCCAACTAAATTGAACTCATATATTCCACGTTTTATAAATTCTTTAATTTCGGACAAGATATCACTTACTTCCCTACTCCTTAAATTTCCACGAATAACTGGGATGGCACAAAAGGAACATTTATTATTGCAACCTTCAGTGATTTTTATATATGCAGATGCCTTAAAATTAAAAAACTCTGGACGTTGCCCACAAGAAATACCCAACTGTTCAGGTTTAATAATAGGCTTTTTTAAATGAAAATTAGTTGGAATTTCAAGCAATGTTTTTCGTTTTTTCTCATTAGGATATAGATGATACAAAAGATCGGGAAGTTTTGATAAATCCCCATTACCAAAAATGCCATCAAGTTCTTCCATTTCTTCTGCGAATTCTCTAGCATAACGCTCAGCAAGACATCCTGCAAGAATAATCTTTGCCCTGGGACATAAAGCTCTTAATTCAATAATAGAATTGATAGATTCTTTTTTTGCATCTTCAATAAAACCACAAGAATTAATAATAATCAAATCAGCAAGATTAGCTTTCTCCACTCTTGTCCAAGCTAGAGAAAGCATAATTCCATTAATTATTTCAGCATCAACTTGATTTTTTGAACACCCATGTAAATCAATAAAAAACTTTTTAGTCAACATCAATTTCTACAAATAAATACCTACCATTCTCATTATTTTTTATCCATTTAAGGTCTTTGACAATCACTTCACCAGGTCGTCCAACATCTAAATCAACAGTATTTCCACCACCAATTACTCTACATTTAACAGCATTACCATTTGAAGCCCATATTCTAACACCATTCTTTGCTTGAACACCATTAAGTTGTCCACCCCTTTGATAAAATTGCTCTCTTCTTTCAGTTCTATCAACTTCTGTTCTAAAAAGGCAATATCCTCTAAAAGTAGCATTTAAAATAACAGGATAGGGATGAGTTCCTTGAAAAAGCACCTTAGTTTTTTCTGAATTTCTAGCGGGTATCTCATTAGGAGTAAAAATCTCATCAGATGAAGCATCTTGTGATATATCAGCATTTCCTATACCACGACTACTTATAGAAATACTAGCACCTCTACTCTCTTCTGAGATATCATTAACAGTAATTTCAACATCAGGAGTTGCATCTTCATTTAAGTCGAAAGATCTTGTTTGAGTCAGTTCAACAAGTTGAACATTATTTGCCATGTTCAACTTAAGCACTGGACTTGTATCCAACACTTCAATAACATACCTCGTTCCTTCAATTGTTGCCACAATCTCATCTCCAGAAAAAACTTCTTTTTCAAAGAGTTCATCTTGTGTAATTTCGTATGTTAATTTTTTTCTGGTTGCAACTTTTTCAGGTATATTCTCTGACACTGCTTGCCCATCACTAATTTCAGAGCGATAATTTAGCAAAAAAACAAGGCTTAGATAAACAACACCAACTATGAAAAGAGCAAGCACAATGAAGATAAAAATCTTAAAAGAAGCAATAGATTTCTTTTTAGGAAATAACATTTCTTGAGGAATTTCAACATCTTCTATTTTTATATTCTTATACTGTTTTATAATATCATTTGGATTTAACCCAAGATATTCAGAATAATTTCGTAAGAAACCAACAATGTAAGCTTCGGCAGGAATTTTTTGATAGTCATCATTTTCCAATGCTTCAATATAAACTCTTTCTATGTTAGTGTCTTGTTCGACCTGTGCTAAATCAACCCCTTTTTGTTTTCGAGCCTCAGACAATATACTTCCAACATTATTCATAAGAAATTCTTCCTACTCCATATATAAAAAATCGTTTAGAATAGTTGATGTGTGTTCAGGTTCAAACACAAAAATACTTCCTGGAATTCCTGGATTGATCTTATAGGAAGAAAAATCAAAAACAACCTTCTCACCTATGACAGGAAAACCTTCTATCCGTCTTATCAAATTTGTCTCAGGAGAAATCATAACTCGTAACTTCCTGAAAGGTTCTGAGCCATTTCTTCTATCCATAGAAAGAATAACAGCTTGTTCCTGACTCCCTTCTTGAATTGGTTTAGGGCTTGCACTTGTTTCATAAGCAATTATGTAAGAACGTTTCATAAGAGACAAACCTTGCACTGTTGCAAGAGAAGGAGAAGAATTTGACGGATCTGCCTTTTGCGAAAGCACTATATCAAGAGACGGTAGGTATATGTTCAATACATCGTTCGCAAAAATTATATATTGACCCTTAGGATAATAAAAGTCTATCCTCAAAAAGTTAGGTTTTTTAAACCTAATACGACCACTTTGAGTAGTTTTTCCTGTTTTTATTGTAATATTTGCAGCATAGTTATCAATATTTGCATAACGCTCCGAAACTCTTGAAAAAAAAGCAGAAGCCGTTGTAATGTCTTGTGCAAACAAAAAATGTGAAAAAACAAAAGTAGACAATAATGATAGAAAGACCTTTCTCATAATACCATCCATCTATTTTTCTGACGTTTGCTCATTCTTAGCTTCAGGTTCAACAACATCAATGAGTTTAATCTCGAAAATTAAAAGTGCATTAGGAGGAATGATCTCTTGTCCTTCATATTTAATACCTCGCTCACCATACCCCTGACTTGCAGGAATGTATGTTTTAACCTTCATACCTACATTCATCAAAGGAATAAGCTCTTTCCACCCTTCAATCACTCTCTCTAAAGAAAGCTCTGTACCTTCTTCGGCAGAAGAATCAAAAACCTTCCCATCTAAAAATTTCCCTTCATACACAACCTTGACAGTAGACTCTTTTACAGGTTTTTTACCTTCTTCATCGCCTTTTTCAAGAATTTCATACTGAACTCCACTATCAAGTGTAATAACTCCTTCCTTTTCCTTGTTTTCAGCTAAAAAGGCATCCGCTTTTTCTTTATTCTCAGCTGCATACTTCTTCTTTGCTTCATTAAAGGCACGAGTTAAAACAACTTCTTGGTCTGCCATATTTATATCTTCATTACTTAAATCAATATTATCCAAAAGCCCCTTATATACAGCACCAGCATTAATCTCCAGATGATTCATTTTAACAGCCTTAGCCAAAATTACACCATAAGCATAACCAATTTCTTTGGCTGTTGGAGGTGGCAATTCCTCCTGCTGCGTCATAAGCTTTTCTAAATCCAATTCTTTCTTAGCTTCTTCCTCACCTTCAGTAGCTTCTTCTTTGTTTTTAACATTTTCTGTATTTTCAATACCCTCTGTGTTTTCAACACTAGAGTTTTCGACCTCAATATCTTCTTTTTTGGCACAAGAAAACATAAAAGCACAAGCAAAAAAACTAACAAAAAGCAACTTAAATGCAAAGTTAAAAAACTTATTCATAAATCCCCTCTCTCTACACGAGTATCTCGGAAGGATATAACACTTTGCATAAGAAAGTCAATTATTAAAGAGAGTAATGTTAAGAAAAAATCTGACGACCTTCATATTCGTAAAGTGTTAAAGTGTTAAAGTGCTTAAAAAGCCCTCACAGCACGGACGCTACACGTATAATCCTTGTAGTTGACGTTCTGATAGCCATAGTCGAAATCCTGGAGCCATGCATCATTAGCTGAGTAGGACGACGAAGACCAATGCCAAGTGTATGTGCAAGTAGCAAGCACTCGCTCTTTTTGGCTTTTCCACATCAAATCTAATTCATACATGCTTGGCAAAAACCAATCTCCTGCCTTTGTGCTCGAAGTATAATATTTTGAAGCTCTATAAGCTGCACAATTTTCTTCTGTTAGCCTTTTTGATGTGCTATGACTCAATATTCTATATGTGTTGCTTTTTCCATAGCCTAAGCCTGTTTGAGTAGTTATACTAGCACCACCATCAGGATACCAACAGCTTTCTCCCAGTGTGTCGCGACTCATTTCTAGGTAATGGCAAATCTCATCCCCACCTTTGCCATCATATACCGTAAAGCCTTGTTTATCCACATAGAAAATGATGCCACCTCCCGGTCCTTTATCTCCAATTTTATAATTACCTAAAGCTACACTACCAGGTTTTTCTATGCTAGAAGCACCTATAAAAAGATTTTTGTCACTTGTTTTTGATATTAGTTGATTGCAAAAATCAGGCATCTTTTCAAAAAAGTCGTCTATGTTTCCAACTTTGTCCAAATGAGATGAAATTATTGTTGTTGTGTTCACGTCTAATATTCTCGCAGTGAGAAAAAAGTTAGTGCCTCTTTTCATCAACTGCCCTACAACAACTTGTGTGGCATTCAATGCTCTTCCGAGTTCTGCCACTTTTTTGCTATCTGACCAATCCGATGCCTGAAAAGATAGCTCACTTCTTATCTTATCAAAACTCATCCTATCCACTACTCTAGCCACGCCTAAATTAGTGAATGCTGTTGTAAACGAAGTCATCACAAATTCAATATCATCAGCACTTATTCCTTTTGAGTCAAAAGTGGTAATCACCATTACAGGCTTATTCTTTCCGTTAGCTTGTGCTTGCAACAATGCCAAGCCTGCAATAACAAAACCAAACATTAAAATAAGTTTTTTCATTATGCTCTCCTTAAACTTTCTTTGAGTATAAATTATAGCGATGCTATCTTTTCTTCACTAAGCCCTGTGGCTTTATGGAGAATGTTGCTTATAGCAACATTCTCATAAGGTCAATCTTTTGGCTTTGGCTCACCTAAGCTTGTCACACTTTTCAATTATTTTATGCTTTGATTTTTTATAGTTCTTTCTGTAACACCCACATTGTAATATATTGAAACAAAAATGAAAAGATAAGAAATAATTACTCAACAAAGTGAAGTTTCAAATCAAAATATTTTTAGATATTTTGTAATCATAAGTAAATGTTGGAGAAT
>CAJPOH010000036.1 GCA_905372205.1 uncultured Treponema sp. | reverse complement strand
TGGGTTGTTGGAAGAAGCTATCCACATGTTTTGAAATTGATTGTTGAAGATTTCTGGGGCAAGAGATTTGAACTTTATGTTGGCAAGCTTAATCATGCTGGTTGGAAGATGATGACTGTAGCAATTCCTCCACAGAACACATCAGGTGGTGTTTCTGGTATTGTACAGAAAGATCACCATTTTGGACCAACGGGAATGGGCTTGAAGATTGTAGGCTTCAAAGTTGAGTGCGACTTAATGGAAACCTATGGTGACTACTATATGTATTTTGATGATTTGCGTGTTGTAAGTGATTTGTACGAAATTGACTTGCGTGATAAAGACGACATGGCTGATTTCTGGTAGAATGATAAAAGTAGGTCATTTAGCTAATGCTTTCTAATTCCTACTTTGATAGGCTTATGAGTGTCTTGGCATTCATAAGCCTTTTTTTATAGTTTTTAGATAGAATAAGTAAACCTACTTTTCTGTATGAACTAAGATTTCTCAGCATCCAAGCATAACAAATTGCATTCTAATATTTTGTCTTCTTAATATGTCCCCATATTTAGCCGATACTCTACCGATTGATGTTTCCATTATATAGATTGTTTGTTGTTTTGATGAGTATTTTTAGTAAGAAGACACTGGTTAAATGCTTCGCTTATTGACTATAGCCTGAGGTAACTTAGATTTGATCAGTACTTCTGTCATTCTCCATAATGGTGTTTAAGGGTTTTTATGGCTGATTTGAGTATTCCAGGTGTTAATAATCAATATGAAAAGCTTGTTGAAGCTATAATGAAAGCAGAAAGGCTTCCGCGTGAAAAAGTTGCAACAGAGCTTGAAAAATACAAAGAACAACTTTCTTTTTGGCAATCTCTTAATCAATTTTCTAGCCAAGTGAAAGATATTTCTAGGTCTTTTTATTCTTTTAACAATCCTTTTAATGAGCATATTGCAATTTCTTCTAATGAAGCGAGTATTACAGCTTTAGCCACGAGGGATGCAAAAGAGCAAGTTGCTAAAATATTTGTCAAACAAATTGCAAATGCTGATAGCTTTTTGTCTAACGAAGTTTCTAAAGATTTGAAAGTAGAAGCAGGGAATTATATCTTTCGAATTGGTGAAAAAACATTAGAATTAAAATGGAATGGTGGTTCTTATAAGAGCTTTATGCAGGCAATTAATAGGCGTGGTAAAGATTTCCTTAATGCTTCTGAAATGAAAGTAACACCTAAAACAACAGCAATACTTCTTAGATCATCTCTTCTAGGTGAAAAAAACAAGTTGACATTTGAAGGTGACGCATTACCTTGGGCATTAAAAATGGGCTTTATAAAAAAAGGAGAAGAAGGAAAAACTATTCTTGAATATTCTAATGTAACAATCTCTCCTAACTCGTCTACTAACTTAAAGCTTGAAAAATTGGCCACTACAGAGAATGTTGAATTATTAGAAATCGTCTTTTCTTTTCAAGAAAAGGAAATTGAGGCTATACAAAACGAAACTAATAATGCTAATAATGGGGAAAAAACAAATAAAACTTCCTCTACTGATTCTGAATCTGTAGCACCTCTCTTTGAAACTGTTGGTTCTGTTTCATATAAAGGTGTTATTTTGCACAACAATCCTTCAAAAGTGTTTGATGAAGGAGACCCTTCCCTAGCTCCAAACGATGAAACTTCTAATTCAGAAAATGCAAATAATTCTGAAAAGACTATAGAAGCAACTCCTAATGAAAAAGAAATGGAAACTAGTAAAGACGAAAGCATCAAAAATTTTGATGTTTTTACTCTTCAATTTGAAAATGGAGAGTTTTCTAAACTACCTGCTGTTCAAGATATTAAAGAACAACAAGTACTTCATTTTCCACTTTCTGATGCTAAAAAAGTTACATCAATTTTATTAGACAATAATAGTGAAGCACCACTAAGAATTGAAAGTGTTAAAGTGCTTACAAAAGACTTATCGGGTGAATATGTACCCAGCAATCCTGCTTCTACTGCAGCTGACGCAATAATTTCGTATCAAGGTATTGAAATGAAAAGAGAAACAAATAAAATTGATGACATTATTCCAGCTGTAACACTTAATCTTCATTCAAAGACAGAAAAAGCAGAAGATATAACAATTAAACCGGATGTTGAACTAGTTAAATCTTCTATTATTGAATTTGTTGCAAAATATAATAGACTCTTGGCAGAGATAAATATTTTGACTACAAATAAAAATGAAGTTATAGAAGAACTATCTTATTTTTCTGATGATGAAAAGGCTAGTGCATTAAAAAGGCTTGGTAGTTTTTATGGAGATACCACACTTTCTTCTCTTAAAAGTAATTTGCAACAAAAAATGAGCAATGCTTATGGCGTTACCGAAGATCTTTCTATAAAGCTTTTGGTTGAGATGGGTATTTCTACCAATGCAAATTCTAGTTCGGGAATAGATGCTTCACGTTTACGAGGATATCTTGAAATAGATGAAAAGATTTTAGAAAAAGCTCTCACTGAAAATATGGAAGGCGTTAAGAACTTTTTTGGCTATGATTCTGATGGTGATATTATAATTGATTCGGGTCTTGCATATGTGATTTATGAATATCTAAATCCATATACCCAGCGAGGAGGAATCTTTTCTAATCGCATGGCTTCTATGCAAGACAAAATTAAAACTTCTGAAAGAAGAATTGTAGATTATGATAAGAAACTAGCACAAAAAGAAGCAGAGCTAAAACGAAAATATGGTATGATGGAAGGTACATTGAAAGATTTGAAAAAACAATCTGATGCCATTTCAAACTTTAATAAGGGCTTAGAAAAGTAGGAAATGAGGTAAAATTTATGGAAGTGTTTATTGACGGAAAAAAGCTAGAATATGTTATAGAAAACGAAAAGACTATTGGTGAGGTGTTAGGAAATATCGAAGAATATTGCATGAAAAGCAATGCTACAGTTGTAGCTGTATCTATTGATGGCAGTGAAATTCCTGCAGATAAACTCGATGGTATTTTTATTAAACCTATATCTGATGTGGAAATGATTGAGCTTTCCACAATTAAAGGAAGTGAAATAAAAGAAGATGTTATTAATTTAGGCGATAAATTTATTCAGACAGCTGAAAAACTAACCAAAATTGCTGTATTATTAAATGAAGGGAAAGAAGGGGAAGTATTGTCAATTATACAGGAATTCTCTATTATGTTAAAAGACCTATATATGTTATACTCACTCTTCAATATAGCTGAAATTGACTATGATTCTGAGTTTGAGGGTAAAACAATAGCTACATATAAGGAAGAGTTTTCTGAATTACTAGAGAATATCATAGAAGGGTTTGAACAAAAAGATACTGTTACAATTTCTGATATAGCAGAATATGAATTATCACCACTTGTTTTAGCGTTGGGCAAGGGCTTAAAACAATTAGTTTAGGTAGGTTTTAGAATTATGGTTGTTTCGAATTTAGTAGATATTGAGAGGAAAGAATCTCACATATATTACATGCAAGAATACACTGCAACAATGATATATTCCATTGTAGGCAAAGAAAAGAAGGCTCGAATTGCATTTTCTATTGAGCATAAACCTACAGGAGAAATGGCGATTACTGTGAGATTTATTGATGATGTTGACTATCCTCTTTTGCCTGTAATCATCGATTTAAAAACAACGATCAAAAAATTAATTGAAACTAATGTATTACTTCTTGATTAAACTATGCGATTTACCTCTAAGTCATCTGAACAAACAATGAAACTAGGTGAGGCTTTAGGAAAAAATCTTAAAGCAGGTAACGTTGTAGCCTTGAAAGGCACGCTTGCTGCAGGCAAAACATGCTTTGCAAAGGGCATAGCATTGGCTCTTCAAATTGAAGAAGAAATCACAAGCCCAACATTCACTATTATCTCAGAATATTACGGCTCTTTGACTTTATACCATTTTGATTTATATAGACTCACATCTTATGATGATTTTCTTGACTTAGGTGGAGAAGAATATTTGTATGGAGATGGTGTTTGTGTTATAGAGTGGAGTGAAAAAATCTTAAAAGAATTACCTAAAAATACCATTATTGTGGATATTCAGATTAAAGAGGATACAATAAGAGAAATTAGTATAGAAAATTGTCCTTATACACTTTCTATCTAAAAACAATCTTTCAGGAGATGCCTAAAAGTGAACATTGTTATTATAGATTCTACATTTCAAGCAATTTCAGTATTGGCTTCGGGAGAAAAAGGAGTGTATTCATCTAGTTTTTACCCTGTTGGGCGAAGTAAAGACCTTGTAACGCAGATTGATATTGCCACAAAGCAGGTAGGTTTTAATCTTGCAGAAACTGATGTTGTAGCCTTGCCAGAAGGGCCTGGTGGGTTTACGGGCTTGAGGCTAGGTTATGCTTCGGCTAAAGCTATTAGTCTGGCTAGTGGAGCTACTATTTTGGCTATTCCAACTCTTACAATTTTTGATTTTGCTTTTAGTTTTTGGAATAAAACCCTATTGGCTATTATTGATGCAAAAAGAGATTGTTTTTATGCACAGGTTTTTGATAAACACAAAGCAATAACTGAAATTTATGATGCCCCTATTGATATTATAACTTCTCAAATAGATAAGACTAAACCATGTTTGGTGGTAGGTGTGGGTGTTTCTAAGATTTTCCAAACTATGATAGAAAATAGAGAAGAAAATAATATGATCTTTATAGAGATTTCTCAAAATGCTTTTCCTAATTACATTTTAGATTATGTCTTGGCTAATCGTGCATTGTGTAAAGAAGTGAAAGACCATGAAGGACCTTTGTATATTAGAAAAAGTGATGCAGAAGAATAAAATCTTTCAAACAAAATTTAATATTGACATTAACATTGAAAGAAAGTAGCATTAAGATCTTATTGTTAGAGTAATATGATTGTTAGATATTGAGGTTTATATGCTTAAATCAGTTGGAGTTGTTGCTAGAGGATTAATAGCACCGATAATAAATAATGGAGATGATATTACATCAATTGCCGTAGACACATTATTGAAAGCTAGCAAAAACGAAGGTTTTAACATTCAAGATGGGGATATCTTGGGAATAACAGAGTCTGTTGTTGCTCGCTCACAAGGTAACTACGCAACACTAGATAGCATTGCAAAAGATATTAAAAATAAATTTGAAAGTGAAAAGATTGCCATTCTCTTTCCTATTTTGAGCAGAAATCGATTTGCTCCTTGTCTTGAAGGCTTTGCAAGAGCCTTAAATGAAATTATCCTTTTGTTAAGCTATCCGTTTGATGAAGTAGGAAATCAACTTATTGATGATGAAGCTTTGGAAGAAGCAGGAATCAATCCATTATTAGATAGTTTTTCTATGGAAGAATTTAGGAAACGTTTTGGTTCTTATAAACATAAATTCACAGGTATAGACTATCTTGAATATTATGATTCAATCTTAAAAAAATACAATAGGAATTCAAAGATTATCTTATCCAACAACCCTAAAAGTGTCTTTAAAGAAACTTCTTTTTGTTTGGTTTGTGATATCCATTCAAGAAAAAAAACAAAGGCAATTTTGAAAAAAGCAGGTGCAAAAAAGATTATAGGCTTGGATGAAATTTTATCTACCTCAATTGATGGCAATGGATATAATCCAGAATACGGTCTTTTAGGTTCAAATAAAGCAAATGAGGAGAAAGTTAAGCTATTTCCTAGAGATGCCATTAAGATAGTCGAGAAAATCCAAGCTATTATACTAAAAGAAACCGGAAAGAATGTTGAAGTACTTGTTTATGGTGATGGTGCTTTTAGAGATCCTATTGGTAAGATATGGGAACTAGCAGATCCTGTAGTTTCTCCTGCCTTCACAAAAGGTTTGCTTGGTGTTCCTAATGAAGTAAAGCTAAAGTATCTAGCTGATAACGATTTTAAAGATCTTCCTAAAGAAGAACAAGAAAAGAAGATTTCTCAATATATTGAAAATCACCGGAAAGAACATCTTTCTAATATTGGAGACATGGCTTGTGAAGGAACCACTCCACGTAATATTACTGACTTGATAGGGTCTTTATGCGATTTAACTTCTGGTTCGGGAGATAAGGGAACACCGTTTGTATATATACAGAATTATTTCACTAAATGGTCTTTTTGAAAATATAGTGCGTATCTACGTTGTTGCTCATTAAAAATAGAGCTTCGACGTATAAAAATACGACTTCATCTCTATTTTTAATTCGCTCCTAGTATCTACGCTCTCTATTTTCAAAAAGTATCTGTACTATAGTGCGTATCTACGTGGCTTTGAAGCTACGCTAACAGCTTATGTTTTCAAAATAAACTCATATTTGTTTCTTTTGTTAGAACTGGTGGCATCATTCCTAACACTTTATAAGCCTTGTCTGTCACAATTCTACCTCGAGGAGTCCTCTGCAAAAGACCTGCTTGAATTAAATATGGCTCATAGTAATCTTCAAGAGTATCTTGAGATTCTCCTATAGAAATTGCCAATGTTTCAGCTCCAACAGGACCGCCTGCATAGTTTTCTATTATTGTTTTTAGTATTTGTCTGTCATAATTTTCAAGCCCTAAACTATCTATATTTAATTGTTTTAAACCTCTTTCAATAGTTTCACCATCAATTTCATCTTTTCCTGCAACTTGTGCAAAATCTCTCATTCTTTTTAATAGACGATTTGCAATTCGTGGTGTTCCTCTGGCACAACTTGCAAGTCTGTATGCAGCGTCTTCGTTGATTTTAATATTTAATATTTTACTAGAACGCACTATAATTGAAGAAAGCTCTTCAAAGGTGTAAAATTCAAAGCGTTGAACAATGCCAAATCTGCTAATTAACGGGCTTGAAACCATGCCTGCCCTAGTTGTTGCTCCTGCAAGAGTGAATGTTGGAAGTGGTATTCTAACTGTTCTAGCTCCAGGTCCTTGACCTACAATCCAGTCTAGCTCATAGTCTTCCATAGCAATGTATAACATTTCTTCTATAGCTGGTTTTAATCTATGGATTTCATCAATAAAAAAGAGAGAACGTGGCGTGAGCGTTGTAAGAATTCCTGCCAAATCTTTAGGTTTTTCTAATGCTGGAGCACCTGTAACTTTAAATTCAACACCTAATTCATTTGCGACAATTTGAGCTAATGTAGTCTTACCAAGACCTGGAGGTCCTATCAAAAAAATATGATCTAGGCTTTCTCCTCTTTCTTTTGCTGCTTCTATAAAAATTGATAGATTTTCTTTTATCTTCTGTTGTCCTTGAAACTCTTTCAATAAATGTGGACGTAAAGGTGCATCCTTTTCATCCCCAATTTGTAGTTGAGGTTTCATAAAACTTTCTTCTGTTGTGTCATTTTCAATATTATGTTTTGCCATAATCTTAGCCTTGCACTTTTATGAAACCTTACCTTTAAGTATTTGCCTCGAAGGAGACTCGAACTCCTATGTCAAAAAGACACTAGTACCTGAAACTAGCGTGTCTACCAATTCCACCATCGAGGCATACAAAGATTGGTATTCAATAATTATCCAACACTTTGTACAAGTCTAGCAAAAAACACCTTAATATTCAAGGAAACGAATTGTATCTTACAGGGATTCCGCATTATAAAGAGTATAAAATTCTTATCTGGCAATCTTCACGTTT
>CAJPOH010000035.1 GCA_905372205.1 uncultured Treponema sp. | reverse complement strand
GATATACACAGCCATACATGAATATACTCATCATAAACAATGTGAAAAAGAGGGAGTAGCACGTTCAACAAGGCATCATACTCAAGCTTTTTGGGCTATGTTTCATCGTCTTTTGGCTATTGCCGAAGAAAAGGGCTTTTATAAGATTGGTGTAGAAGAAGGCACAGAACTAGAAGAAATAACCAAACGAATCCGCTCGGTTTTGATGGTGGAAGACGGACGCATTATGAAAGAGTTGGGGGAACTACTAGGAAAGGCAAGAAAGCTATGTAAGGAATCTCATGTTCGTTATGAAGATTATATAGATCGCGTGCTAAAGTTGCCTCGTAGCACAGCAACATCTATGGAAAGAATGTATGCTTTTGATGTTGATCCCTCTATTGGCTATGATGCTATGAAAAACGTTGCAAGTATAGCTAATCCTGAAAAAAGAAAGGAAGCTGAAAGTTTATATATTGCTGATAATAGTCCTGCAACCGTAAAGACTTCATTGAAGCAAAAAAACAGTGAAGATGAAAAAATCATCCTAGAAAAAGAAAGGTTGAGGCTGGAACGGACTATAGAAACAATGAAAATGAGACTAGAAGAGGTGAAAATTAGATTAATTGAATTAAAATAAGGAGTAGCCTTGCCGTATACAAGTGCAATGTGCAAATTATGGAGATGTTTCTTCCATATATATAGCAGAAAATTATCCTAGCTTTAATCAACACTTCTTTAAATACTAGACTTTTTTATTGTTGTATGGTAGTCTTGGGAGGTGAGAGATGAAGGAATTTTGTTTGATGTGTTCTAGGTGTATGGAGAGAGTGGAATGGGAAACTATTTTGTTAGACGTTTATTGCTTATTGTTCCTACATTTATAGGGATTACTATAGTGGTTTTTGTGATCACTAGGTTTGTACCGGGTGGTCCTGTTGAGCAGGCTATAATGAACAGAATGCTTGCACAAGGTGGTAAGAATTCTGTGCAAAATACGCAACCACTTAGCAAAGAAAAGATTGCTGAGCTAAATGCCTATTATGGTTTTGACCAGCCAGTGTGGAAAAGCTACCTAATATGGCTTGGAAAATTAGTACGAGGTGATTTTGGACGTTCAACAAAGTATAATGATCCTGTTTTAGGCATGATTGTTTCACGATTTCCAATTTCTTTGCGTTTCGGTATTATTTCTCTTATTCTTACATATTCGATTTGTATCCCTATGGGAGTGCGTAAGGCTCTAAAACATAGACAAACGTATGATAACGTCACTTCTATATTAATATTCATAGGTTATGCTCTTCCTAGCTTTGTTGTAGCTATTATTCTTCTTTCGTTTTTTTCTTTTAGGCTTGGATGGTTTCCGTCAGGGGACATGTATTCTCGTGGATATGAATCTTTCAATTTCTTCCAAAAAATATGGGACAATGTTAAACACATGTTCTTACCTATGATTGCTTATGTTTTGGCAAGTTTTGCGGGTCTTACCATCGTTATGAAAAATAACTTAATGGAAAACATGGCATCTGATTACATTAAAACAGCTGTAGCAAAAGGTCGTACATTCAAAGATGCTATGTGGAGGCATGCTTTTAGGAATAGTATGATTCCGATTGCTGCGGGCTTAGGTAACGTAATTAGTGTGTTTTTTTCTGGTGCTTTCCTTATAGAAAAGATCTTTAACATTCAAGGCATGGGATTGCTAGGGTTTCGTGCGATAGAGGAAAGAGATTATCCTGTTGTCTTGGGAACTTTGGCAATGACTGCTACTGTAACTTTAATTGGCAATATCTTGAGTGATTTTATACTGTCGCTTGTAGATCCTAGAATTAAGCTTGGTAGATAGGAGTAAAAAAGAATATGAGTGTTAAAAAAGATAAGGTCAAGAAGGAAAAAGATTTAGGTGCTAAGAAGGAAGATGGAAATCTTGTTAAGGGTGACGAGCGTCTAGGTGATTTGGCTGTTGATAAGACAAAAGAGGTAAGTGCTACTAGTGATAAGTCTGAAAACGAGAAGAAACATAGTGGCAAAAAAGGTAGTTTTGCTCTTGTTTGGAGTTTTATACGTGAAAAGTTTTCTATAGATCCTCTTACAAAAAAACGTATTATGCGTTTTAAGCAAATTAAAAGAGCTTATGTGTCTTTTGTTGTTATGATTGCAACCCTTGTTATTGCTCTTTTTGCTGAACTTTTGATAAATAAAAGACCTCTTATTATGTGGGCAGACGGAGCTCTTTATTTTCCTGTGTATGGGAGGATGAATTATAATAAAGACTTTAATTTTGCAGATAATGATCATTCTGAAATCAACTACAGGGAATTTAAAAAAGAACTACGTGAGAAAAAAAGAGGTTGGATGTTGCTTCCTTTAATACCTTTTGATGCTTTTGAAATTGATAGTGCGGAAGCACCTCTTTCTTTGTCTTTTTCGGGTACTCCTTGCTTGGGTGTTGCTACAGATCAGGAAAGTGAGGAGCCTTATGCAGATCGTCTCATTTATCGTTGGTTTGATACAAATGAGTCAGATGCTGTAAAGCAAGGAGAAAGCGAGAAATATGTATGGATAAAGTATTGTTCCACTGACAAGAAGGACGCTAACACAAAACTTTCTGATTCTCCTGATAGCTCTAAACAGTACATAGGTTTTGCCTGGGATAAAACTACTAGAACACGTTCTACAAACCATGATGACTATACGTGGTTTAAGATAGGAAGTCAAAATAATTCTTTTAAACAACCTAATGGTAAGTACACGTGGGTGAGATATGCTAGCAATAATAAGGGACATATAATGCATCCACTTCCACCTTCATTTAAAACAGGTCATGTTTTAGGTACTGATAGGATTGGGCGTGATGTTCTTGCTCGTCTTGTGTATGGCTATAGAATTGCTATTCTTTTTTCACTTTTGTATGTGTTTATTACTTTCTTTATAGGTATAGTGATTGGTGTTTTGATGGGGTATTATGGCGGAACATTTGATACCGTTTTACAGCGTTTTATAGAGATATGGGAACAAATACCTTTCCTTTACATGGTTATGATTCTCTCTGCTATTTTTGCTCCTTCGTTTGCAATTTTCTTAGCTATATTTGTCCTTTTTGGCTGGACGGGAAAAACTTGGACTGCACGTGCTATGACATATAGAGAGAGAGAAAGAGATTATATTTTGGCAGCTCGTTCAATGGGGGCTAGCACATGGAGAATTGTTTCCGTGCATGTTATTCCTAATATAATCGTTATTATTTTGACATCTTTGCCTTTTGCTATATCAGGTGGAATTTCGAGTCTTACATCACTAGACTTTTTGGGCTATGGACTGAGGCCTCCAACACCTAGCTGGGGAGAGCTTTTGAATGTTGGTATTGCGACATTTAAGAATGCCCCTTGGATATTGTCATCAATAACTGTGGCAATGGTGTGTATTCTAGTTATGATTACGTTTATAGGTGAAGGTTTACGCGATGCCTTTGATCCACGTCGCTTTACTGTGTATAGATAACTTTTTTGATTTTGAACTATAAAAGGGGGTTCTTAGTGAAAAACTTAATTAAGTTTTTGGTTTTGTGTGCTGTCGTTGGATTGTTTTTTAGCTGTTCTAAAGAGGGTGAGGGGGTAGCAAATGCCGATTTATCTTCGATGTCTGCTTTGGAAAGGTATGAAAAAGTAACCATGGAGGAAGCGGAAGGGGTGGAATCTCGAAACTTTGCTTCTCCCACGCTTTTTGATGAGGGGTTAAAGGTTGAAGGTGTTGAAGAAGAAGTGCAATGGTTGTATGCAAATTGTCCTGATTTAGGGTCTTCATTATGCAAGAAAGGTGGAGTGTGGAAATCAAGCCTTTTTGAATATCCAACGACATTTAGGTCGTTCGGTCCGGAATCTAACGTTGGAACAAGAGAATTGATGGCTCCTAACCCTGCACTTGTTAGCATATCTGACGAAACGAGAGAGTTTTATTCTTTTGCAGCAACTCACTGGGCTTTCTCTAACGATGGGAAGTCTATCTACTTTAAACTTAGAGAAGACATGAAATGGTCTGACGGTCATCCTTGTACAGCTGATGACTATGTGTTTTATAGGGAAGCTATGATGGATCCAGATACCGAAGACTTTTTTATGAGTGATTATTGGGAAAAGAAGCAAGTAGAAAAAATTAACACATACTGTATTAAGGTAAGCGATTTGGAGGATAAGATAAATCCTAAGTCAACCTTGCTTTTGCAACTCAATATGGCTCCAATGCCAAAGCATTTTTTTCCAAATGGGATAGAAAAAGACTGGTATAAAGAATATAACTATAAGTACATGCCTACGATAGGTCCTTATGTTATGGCTGAAGATGAGAACATAACAGGTGAACTTATCGTGTTTAAGAAAGTGCCTGATTGGTGGGGACACAAGGTGTTGGGTAATGGCATGGCTAACTTTGACAAGATTGAATACAAGGTTATAACAGGTGGTTTGGATATTATGAAGGAATATTTTTATAAGGGAGAGCTTTATCAATATGCCTTGAATATCCCACAAGAATGGAAAGATTCTGCAGATAATGACAAAGTTACTAACGGATACATAGATCGTTGGGTGTTTAATATGGTGCCAATGCAGGGATTTTCTGGTATTCAGTTTAACGTGCAGGCTCCTTTTGTAAACGATGTTAGAGTTCGCCGTGCATTGTATTATGCAATTGATATGAAGGGTATGATCGACAATGCTCTTTATGGAGAATATAAAAGATATCAGAACATAGGAATGGGGCATGTTTGGGGTGGTTATGATTTTGATGATCATACCATTACAAAACCTGATTTTGATCCAAAGAAAGCAGCAGAGCTTTTGGCAGAAGCAGGTTATGATACTGTAGGAAATGATGGAATTAGAGTGAATAAAGATGGGCAAAGAGCTTCTTTTGAGCTTTTGTATTCAGCTCAACATCACACAGAGCGTTTAACAGTTTTGAAAGAACAAGCAAAAAAAGCAGGTGTAGATTTGCAACTTAAAATGATGCAACAAGGTATGTTTAATGCTGTTCTTAATAGAAAACATCAGGCATGGTTTGGGGGTATGACAACTTATTATTATCCTACATATTGGCAGTCATTTTCTAGCAAAAATGCAGATACTATTCCTTCTAACAACTTTTATGGTTATAAAAGTGAAGAAATGGATAAACTCATAGAGATTGAAAGAACATCTTCAGATTTGGCCGAGTTGTCAGAAAACTGCAAAGCAATTCAAAGGTTGGTGGATAAAGAGGCATTGATTATTCCTGATTATTACTTAGACTTTGCAAGGTCTGGTATGTGGAAATGGGTGAGATTTCCATCACATGGGAATTTGAAATATACTGACAGCACAGACCTTCTTAATCCTTTCTGGGGTTATTTCTGGATTGATGAAGATATAAAGAAGGAAGTTGAAGAAGCTATGGCTTCGAACAGGACTTTTGAACCTAGAACTTGGCGTCTTAGCAAGAGGTATGCTCAGGATTAGGTTTGTGAATTTATAAATAAATAGTGGGTGGTTTTTTACTTTATATTTAAAAACCACCCAGTGTAATTAAGCGAATTGGCTACTTGGAGTTTATATGGAAGACCTTCTTAAAATTGAAGACTTGTCTGTTTCTTTTTCTACAGATGCTGGCACTGTGGAAGTGCTTGATAAGGTGTCTATACACATTGGACGAGGAGAGACATTGTCTTTAGTTGGAGAGTCAGGGTGTGGAAAAAGTGTTACAGCATCTTCTATAATGAGGTTGCTTCCTCATCCTGCAGGCAAAGTAACGAGTGGAAAGATTACTTTTGATGGGCAAGATATAATGTCTTTGCCTATTGATGATATGTACCGTATACGTGGTTCTTCCATAGCTATGATATTTCAGGAACCTATGACAGCCTTAAACCCAGTGCATTTGATAAAACATCAGATTGGAGAAGTTTTAAAGCTCCATCGTAAAGATATTCCAGATGCAAAGCTTGACAGCTATGTGCTGAAGTATCTAAGAGATGTCGAGATGCCGTCTCCTGAGATGAGACTTAATAATTACCCGTTTCAGCTTTCTGGCGGTATGAGACAGCGCGTTATGATTGCTATGGCTCTTGCAGGACAACCTAAATTGCTTATTGCAGATGAACCTACAACAGCTCTTGATGTGACTGTTCAAGCACAAATCATTGCACTGATCAAGAACTTGCAAGAAAAGAATAACATGAGTGTTATGTATATAACGCATGATATGGGAGTTGTTGCTGAAGTTAGTGATAGGGTTGCCGTTATGTATGCAGGGCAGATTGTGGAATCAGCTGATGTTGTTACGATATTTAAAAATCCAAGACATCCATATACGCGTGGACTTATTGCTTCTATGCCTAAATTAGATTCAAAACCTAAGACACGTCTCCCTTATATAAAAGGAAGTGTTCCAACGCCACGTGCCTATCCTGCAACCTGTAGGTTTGCAGAAAGATGTTCTTATGCTACAGACTATTGCAGATCTAATTCACCTATTCTTGAAGATATTGAAGCAAACCATAGAATTAGATGTTTTAGAGCTAGAGAATTGGGTGATATGTAAAGTAAACTTTGAGGAGTGATTATGAGTGTAGGGGAAGTTATTTTTGAGGTTAAAGATTTAGTCCAAGAGTTTACTCACGGTAAATATAGTAAGGTTGTAGTTCATGCCTTGAATGGTGTTTCTCTTTCTGTATATAAGGGGGAGACGTTGGGGCTTGTAGGAGAAACTGGCTGTGGAAAAAGTACACTTTGCCGTGCGATTATGCGTCTTTATAAGCCTACTTCGGGAAGTGTGAAATATAAAGGGCGTGATATTACTCGCCTTCATGAGTGGAGTTTGCGTGACGTTAGACGTAATGTGCAGATGATCTTTCAAGATCCAGCTGATTCCATGAATTCAAGGTTGAATGTAGGCTACATAATCGAAGAGCCTCTTATAATACAGACGCACCTTTCTATTGCTGAAAGACGTGATAAGGCTATGTACCTTCTAAAGCATGTAGGTTTACCAGAAGATGCCTATTTTAGATATCCACATGAATTTTCGGGAGGACAAAGGCAACGTATTGCTATTGCTCGTGCTTTGGCATTAGATCCAGAGATTATTGTTTGTGATGAACCTGTTAGTGCTTTGGACGTTTCTGTTCAGTCACAAGTTTTGAATCTTCTCCTTGACATGCAAGAAGAAAGAAACCTTACAGTTATATTTATATCTCATGGTCTTAATGTTGTTCGTCATATGTCTGACCGTGTTGCTGTTATGTATTTGGGAAATATTATGGAACTTGCCTCATCCGAAGCTATATATTCAAATCCTTTACATCCTTACACTCAAGCTTTAATTGCAGCTATCCCAGAGCCAGACCCTGAAAGAAGAACTAGGAGAATACCGTTTACAGGAGAAATTCCATCTCCTATCCATTTGCCATCAGGATGTCCTTTTCACTTGAATTGTAGCAAACGTATTGATAAGTGTATGACAGAAAAACCTGAGTATAGAGAAGTTGAAAAAGGGCATTTTTGTGCTTGTCATATAGTGAAGTAGTGTTATTTCTTTAAGATTTTTAATCTAATTTCTCTTTTTGTTTTGGACGAGTGCTTTTGTTTCTCTGTGTTGCTTGAGGTTGTTATGAA
>CAJPOH010000034.1 GCA_905372205.1 uncultured Treponema sp. | reverse complement strand
GAACAAAAAAATTATAAAATAAAACTAAAAAGTGCCTTAGCACTAATAGCTACAATCATAGGAATTAACACATTATCAAAATCTTTTAACGGCAAGGCTTCAACTAAACATGTTATAAAAGCTATTAAAAGACTAAAAAATAGATTATGCGTGAATAATACTTGAGCCGTAAAAGTTGCAACAAAGCAAGCAATGCTTCCTGCTACCGTTTTCCCTTCAAATAAAAACTTCTTTTTCCCATACACTTTGCCAACCAAACTTGCAAAGCCATCACCAAAGCTAAGAGAAAAAATGGCTATACTTGCAATGCGTAATGGGAAAAAATAAAGAGCAATTATAATGCCAACTGCAAGAGTTACAGGACCTAGTGAAAAACGTTTCTCATCCCGTTCTCTATTTGCTATTTCTACTATACTAGAAATAAGACAAAATCTTTTTCCATGCAATCTAAGTATTTCAGAAATGCTATATAAAAGAATCAAAACACTCAAAATCATAATAGCAATATTTGAAGAAGTAAAGTACACAAGAAGCGGAACAAAAGCACTCATAATATGAATACATTTTCTAAAAGCTTCTTTGATCAAAACTTGAGTTTTTTTATTATGAGATACCTTATTATACAAAAAATGTTGCAATATGTTCATAGCTTAAAACAATAAAAAAGTTGAAATAGAGAAAAACAAGATTAAACTAACACTATCAACTATCGTAGTAATGAGAGGTCCTGCCATTATAGCAGGGTCAAGTTTTAGTATTTTTGCTACGATAGGGAGAAGGGCACCTGTAAGTTTTGCCAATATGACAGAAACAAAAAGAGTTATACCAACGCATATTGCCACACGCACTTCTTTATGAGATATGAATATAGTTTTTAGTGTTATAAATGAGGACAAGATAAAACCTACAATAACCGCAATTCGACTTTCTTTCCACAATACTAAAAGCCAATCTCTAGGAGTTATTTCTCCTGTTGCAAGCCCGCGTATAATCAATGTTGAAGACTGGCTTCCTGCATTTCCACCTGTGTCCATAAGAAGTGGAATAAAAGTAGTCAGCACTGTCATGCTTGCTAAAAGACTTGTATAACCATCAATAATATTAGACGTGAAAGTTTGAGAAACCATCAATATTAAGAGCCAGCCTATACGTTGCTTTGCAAGAACAAAAACATTCTCATCAAGATATGCTTTTTCTGAAGGTTGCATAGCAGCCATTTTTTGAAAGTCTTCTGTAGCTTCTTTTTCCATAACGTCAATAATATCATCAACCGTTATGATACCTATAAGTCTATTTTCATTGTCCACCACAGGCAAGACAAAAAAGTCATATTTTTTGAATACCGAAGAAACTGTTTCTTGATCATCATGTGTGTTCACTGAAATTACATCATGATTTAAGATATCTTCAACCTTTGTCTTTTCATCTGAAAGAACCAAATCTCTAAGAGAGACAGTGCCTTCAAGTTTTCTGTCTACGCCTGTCACATAACACGTATATATTGTTTCTTTTTGTGAAGCTGTTTCTTTGATGTATTTTAGAGCTTCGGCAACAGTATATGTTTTTTTCAAATTGACATACTCTATTGTCATTAAACTACCAGCAGAATCTTTTGGATATTTTAAAAACTGATTGATTAATTGCCTATTTCCATCACTTGTGTTTTTGAGTATTCTTTTCACTACATTTGCAGGCATTTCTTCAACTAAGTCAACAATATCATCAAGATATATCTCATTTAGTAAAGGAGCAAGTTCTATATCTGTTACTGCGTCTATAATTTGACTTTGCATATCGCTAGAAAAATGTGAAAATACATCTGCTGCTAAATCTTTTGGCAACATTCTAAAAACTAAAAGAGCATTAGTAGCATCCATATTTTCAATGCACTCCGCAATATTTGTTTCATTCATACTGTTGAGTTTTTCTCTCAACTTTACGATTTGCTTTTTTTCTAGCATTTCTTTTAATTCTTCTATATCTTCATTAAGCATAACCCTTCTCTCCCATTACATAAAAATTATTCATCATTCTCTTCTATTTCAATAGTATTATTTCCTTCAAACCAGAATTCTTTTCTGTAGCTTTTTTCGGCTATTTCTTCTATATCATCTGGTAATGAAGCAAACACATCAATATCTATTAAAAATTCAAGCATATCAATAGAACAAGCAAAATATTCTAAGTTTTCATCAAGCTTTTGATTAGGCATTATAAAGCCTATAGCCTCAACTTCACTAGAAGTATAAAACAACAACGCCTTAAAAAAATAGGACGGAACACTCACGTTGTTTTTGCCTATTTTTTCATCACTTCCATCAAAAACAGGACCTGTAATAACATAAATAAGCCCATACTTTTTTGCCAATTCACGAACATAGCCTTCAAGTTCTGCCCATTTTCCTCTATTAAATTTGGGTACTTGCGGTGATATGTTACTAAATAAAAAAGATTCTTTCAAAGTCTCTTTTGAAAAAGCCATATCCCTAGCAGGCACTAAATGCCCTCTATCATACCCAGATTTTTTGTAATCGCTATCAACTGCACTTCCTGTTTTTATTTTTTTATCTTCTACAAATGAAACCCCCTTTCGTTTTATCTTTGTTTCCTCTAATCTTTCTCTACTTATAAAGTAGCCTGCCCATCTTGCTTGTTTATTAGCTGGAGAAAATTCAAGGTTAAATGCTTGGTATTCATACACATTATTAACATCAAGCGGAACTGCAAAAGTTAAAGAGGCATCGAAGATGTGCTTGTCTAGCTCTGTGAATATAGAATTATCTGTAGCAAAAAGAAAGAATGAGAAAAATAAATATAAAGGCAATAAAGATTTTGTTTTCATTTTATAGTTGTTCTTTATGAAAGATTTAGCACTTAAAACTTTTCATAACATTTTTCTTACCATATTCAAAACTACTGAAAGATATTGTAAAATATCTTTCATGTCTATAGTAGATACATGGATTCCGTATTATAAAGAATGCAAAAGCCTTTCAAGACAATCTTCACGTAAGAATCTCAATACTTGTGATGAATCTATTGTCTTAAATGAATAAAAGTGCTAGATTGAAAGCGATGGTTCCATCAGATTCAATGCTTTACTTCAAGTTTAACAAAAAATCTTACAGTACATTAAGAAATGTTATAATCGTACATTAGGGGATGTGAAAACAGTACATTAGCTAATGTACTGACCCCATCCTGTACAGCATTGGGGGTGCAAACCCCGCTATATCGCGAGGCGTTGCTGTACAGCATTGCGACCGTATTCTGTACAGCAACGAGGTCGCATTCTGTGCTGTATTGCATCGCAATACATGCAGGTTTTGCACTTGTATTGACAATTCACCAAAAGTTAGTTTATTTTTACTTTTTTATTGACATTTAATAGAATAAGTTGTATCTTTATTAAGATAAAAATATATCTATTTAGTTGGAGGTAATTTATGTTAAAATTCTCAGAGTATTTTAACTCTTTTAGGGGAAATACATGGCGTGAAGAAATTGACGTACGTGATTTCATTCAAAATAATTATACACCATACGAAGGAGATTCTTCTTTCTTGGAAAGTGTTTCTAAAAAAACTGATAGACTTTGGAAAAAGCTTACAGAAATGTTTAAGGAAGAAACAAAGAGAGGAGTTTATGATGTTGAAACCAAAACACCACAAACTATTGAAACCTATGCTCCTGGGTATATAACTAAGAAAGACGAAGTCATTGTAGGATTACAAACTGATGTTCCATTAAAACGCGGCATTTTCCCCAAAGGCGGATGGCGAATGGTAGAAAAGGCTCTCGAATCTTATGGCTATAAGCTTGATCCACTCACAAAAGAAATCTACACGAAGTATAGAAAAACACATAATGACGGTGTTTTTTCTGCATACACATCTGAAATGTTAGCTTGCAGAAAATCAGGCATTATCACAGGACTACCCGATGCCTATAGCAGAGGCAGAATTATAGGAGACTATAGGCGTATTGCTCTTTACGGTGTAAACAATCTGATTGAAGAAAGAAAACAAGCTTTAGAGCAACTTGATGTTGCAGAAATGACAGAATCTGATATTAGATATCGTGAAGAGATAAGCGAACAAATAAAAGTGCTAGAATCTTTTGCTCGTATGTGTGCGTCTTATGGTTTTGATGTTAGCCGTCCTGCCCAAAGTGCTAAAGAGGCAATTCAATGGCTATATTTTGGATTTTTAGGTTCTGCAAAAGATCAAGATGGTGCTGCAATGTCTTTAGGACGCACTTCGACATTCTTGGATATATTCATCGAAAAAGATTTAACTGAAGGGCGTATCACAGAAAAAGAAGCTCAAGAAATGATTGACCAATTTATTATGAAACTTCGCATTATTCGCTTTTTGCGTACTCCTGAATATAATGAACTTTTTTCTGGCGACCCAACGTGGATAACAGAATCTATAGGTGGAATGGGCATTGACGGAAGAACACTTGTAACAAAAAACTCTTTCCGCTATCTAAACACATTGTATAATATTGGACATGCTCCTGAGCCAAATATGACTGTTTTATGGTCTAGTCGATTGCCTGAAAATTGGAAAAAGTTTTGTGCAAAAGTTTCCATTGAAACATCTAGCATTCAATATGAAAATGATGACTTAATGCGACCAGAATTTGGAGATGATTATGGAATTGCTTGTTGCGTTTCTCCAATGAAAATTGGAAAACAAATGCAGTTTTTTGGAGCTAGAGTAAACTTACCTAAGTGCTTACTTTATGCCATTAATGGAGGTCGTGATGAAAAATCTGGTATCCAAGTTGCACCTAAATTTGAAGGAATAACGAGCGAATATCTTGATTATGATGAAGTGATGGAAAAATTTGAGCAAATGATGAAGTGGCTTTCGGGTGTTTATATGAATGCACTAAAAGTTATCCATTATATGCATGATAAATATGCTTATGAAGCATTTCAGATGGCACTCCATGATGTAGATGTGGAACACATTCAAGCCACAGGTATTGCAGGCTTGGCAGTTGTGGCAGATTCTCTTGCTGCCATCAAAAATACAAAAGTGAAGGTTATTCGAAACGAAGAAGGCTTAGCAGTCGATTTCAAGCATGAAGGCGATTATATTCCTTTTGGTAATGATGACGATGCAACTGATGACCTAGCTGTTATGGTAGCAAGAAAGTTTATGAATTATTTACGTAGACATGAAACTTATAGGCATGCTAAGGCAACTCAATCAGTGCTTACGATAACATCTAACGTTGTTTATGGAAAAAAAACTGGTTCTACTCCTTGTGGAAGATGTGCAGGAGAACCTTTCTCTCCAGGAGCAAATCCAATGAATGGGCGAGACACAAACGGAGCAATTGCCTCTTTATCTTCGGTTGCAAAATTGCCATTTGAACATATAGGTGATGGTATTTCGTATACATTTGCTATAGCACCGGGAGCTTTAGGTAAGCATGAAGATATTCAAATTGACAATCTTAAAAACCTACTTGAAGGTTATTTTTCTCCTAAAGGTGGGCAACATTTAAATGTGAATGTTTTTGACCGCTCCTTGCTTGAAGACGCAATGAAATACCCCGAAAAATATCCACAGCTTACAATTCGTGTTTCAGGATATGCTGTCAACTTTGTTAAGCTTACAAAAGAACAACAGCTTGACGTTCTTTCAAGGACAATAAATCAAGCAATGTAATGGCTTTTATTCATTCTTATGAAAGCTTTGGTACAGTGGATGGGCCTGGCTTGCGTTACGTTGTGTTTATGCAAGGCTGTCCTCTCCATTGTATGTATTGCCACAATCGGGATACATGGAATCGTAACACTCCTCATATAATAGAAACTGCAAGCCAGACTTTCTCTCATATTTTAAGATATAAGCATTATTATATGTTAGCAGGCGGAGTTACTGTTACAGGTGGGGAACCTCTCTTACAACCTAAGTATGTTAAAGAACTTTTCGAGCTTTGCAAAAAAGAAGAACTTCACACAGCACTAGACACTTCAGGTTATTATTTGAATGAAGATGTAAGGAATGTCCTTCCTTATACAGATCTCATTATGCTTGATATAAAATCAATAGATGAAAAACAACACAAAATGCTTACAGGTGTTTCCCTAAAACCTATTATGAAATTCTTAGACTATGTGGTTTCTCTTAATAAGCCTCTTTGGATAAGACATGTAGTAATTCCGGGCATTACATACAATTTTGAACTTTTGAAAAAACTTAGCTCTTTTATTAAAACACTCCCAAATCTTGAAAGGGTTGATGTTTTGCCGTACCACACAATGGGAGCTTTTAAGTGGGAGAAAATGGGCTTACAATATCCGCTTAAAGGAGTACCTGCTCTAAGTCCAGAAGAATGCGAAAAAGCAAAAAAGATTTTTATTGACGCAGGTCTTGAATTAACATAGTATATATAATACTTGCAAGTAAGATATAATTTCAATTTTAATATGTCCTTTTTTTGCTAAAATTGGTACACGTATTTATAACGTGTACCAAAAATCCTAAAATTGGTACACGTATTTGTAACGTGTACCAAAAATCCTAAAATTGGTACACGTATTTGTAACGTGTACCAAAAATGCTAAAATTGGTACACGTATTTATAACGTGTACCAAAAATGCTAAAATTGGTACACGTATTTACAACGTGTACCAAAAATGGTAAAATTGGTACATGTCGGAATTAGAAAAACTGCCAATTAATTCTAAAAAAGTTGAAACAATCAATATCCTCAAAGAAGAAAACAAGGCTTTGAGACTACTCGCAGAGCTTAAAGGCATTGCAAATGTAATTCCAAGTCAGTCTATTCTTATTAATGCTGTTGTATTAAAAGAGTCTAAAGACAGTTCAGAAATTGAAAACATCATCACCACTAAAGATGAGCTATATAAAGCTATTTCTGAAACAGCTAAAAAAGTTGATCCTGCCACAAAGGAAGTTATGTTCTATAGAGAAGCTTTATATACAGGTTTTGTAGAAGTTAAAAAACATGATTTTATTTCCATAAATGATATTATAAATATTCAAAAAGTACTCGTCCAAAATAATGCAGGAATTAGAACATTGCCTGGAACAAAACTTATAAATGATAGTACAAAAGAAGTTATATATATTCCTCCACAAACAAAAGAAGAAATTAATGAACTTTTAAAAAACTTTACTGAATATTTAAACAATGATAACGATAGCCTTGCAAAGCTTGCAATTCTTCATTATCAATTTGAAAGCATCCACCCTTTTTATGATGGAAACGGAAGAACTGGAAGAATTATAAACATTCTCTATTTAATTCTCAAACATCATCTTGATATTCCAATTCTATACTTAAGTTCATATATTATAAGAAACAAAGAAAACTACTACAAACTTTTGCGAAATGTTCACAATGAAAAAGATTGGGAAAGCTGGATTATTTTTATTCTTAAAGGGATAGAAGAGACAGCTGGAGAAACAATCCAAAAAGTGAAAGCCATAAAGGAAGTGTTAGAGAATACAATCAAAAAGGTAAAATCACAAACTCCAAAAATATATTCAAAAGAGCTGATAGAAACACTTTTTGAAAATCCCTATTGCAAGATTGATTTTATTGTAAAAAAATTGTGTGTGGAGCGAAAAGCTGCATCACGCTATTTGCATAAGCTAGAAGATATTGGCATTCTTAAATGCATTAAAGTTGGAAAAGATAGTCTATTCATAAACATCGGCTTGATGGATTTATTAAAAGAATAGTGTTTGTAGTTATATTAATGGAAAAAGTCCGCATACAGCTATAGTGAACAACACTGTGTACGGACAGATGATTAGTAAAACTTATCTCATAAGGAGCCACTGATTAATTGTGACTTGAAAAGCTCTTTAGAGATGAGCGAATTAATCGCATGTCTCCTATGAATCC
>CAJPOH010000033.1 GCA_905372205.1 uncultured Treponema sp. | reverse complement strand
CCTTGGCAATGACAATCTTCATTGTAATACCATTTTTTGATATATTAGTAAAGTAGTTTAAGGAAACGCATGAATTAAAGCTAGGAATGTATGAACGTAGCATTGAGACGTACTGCTAGCATAGCTTCTATGCTATGCATTTAAAAGATGTTTTGCCTAGTAGCTACGCTAGCAGTATCCACCACTTTCGAATTAATCTCATACCTTTTCAAATACTTTGACATTTACTTAAAGATTGTATACTATCATGTAGTTATGTTACGTATAGCTGTAACGTGCTACGTTTTAATAAAGAATTTCGTTAACCCCCTCGTACCCCCTCCGACATATAATAATTCGTTATATCTATTGGCAACACTTCTGTCGCCTTCGCATAGTTTTACTCACTCTCACAAAAAATGTGTTTTTACTCTCGTTTATGATTTTACGTTCCATAATCGGAATAAATATATTTGTAAGGAGGTTTCTTTATGAAAAAGAAACTATATGGAATGCAAAAAAGCTCATTCTTTAGAAGAGTGAGTTTTGTAGCAATAATTCTTGCTCTATTTATAACATCTGCTTCTTGTAAACACGATGCAGACGGAGGTGCGGGAGGAAATCAAAAGCCAAAAATAGATCCCGTAACTCTTAGTAGTGTAAAGGTTGGAACTAATTCAATTAAAGTAGCTGACATAATGGATGCAGGAAGCACACAAAAAGCAGAAGTTGACGTAGAATTTGCAAGCAATCCTATTGACGCAACACTCACTTTTACGCCTAATCTAAAAACATACGATGCAACAACAAAAAAAGGCAAATTAGCTCTTAATATGGGAGACAACTCTATAAAAATAACAGTTGCCAAAAATAGCAAAACAAAAGAGTATACCCTAAAAATGAAAAGAGTAGCTGAAGATGAACCTATACTCACGTCGTTAAAAGTGGACAACACTCCAATAACACCAATCAAAGACGAAATAGTAGCCGAAAACACAGTCAAAGAGAAAGTAAAGCTAGAATACGAAGTGGCACCTACAGGTAGCACAGTAACCACAACTCCAGCTCTTTCTGCAACAGGAGAATGGAATTTAGAGCATGGTTTGAACACGCTCATCATCACGGTAACAAAAGGTAGCAAAAGCAAAAGCTACACACTCAAAATAACTAGAAATAAACCGGTGCCAAAGATTACTTCTATTACCGTAGGTTCTCATAAAAAAGAAGGCGAAGGCATTGTGGAATATAATGATAGTGATAAAAAAGTTATTGAGATTCCTGTGCCAACATATCTTGATGGTAAAGAGTTTGACATAGCAGTTGAAACCAGCATGGAAGGTGTACAAGTTGAATGGACTCCAGCTCTAGTAAATAATAAGGTCAAATTTGGTAAGGTACAGAACCTAGACGATCTATACAAGGAATTTAGCGTTAAAGTCTCTAAAGATGGACAGACTAGTGAATATAAAGTTAAAGTTTTAATGATGGTCAATGCTGCAGGTTTCCATGCTGCAAGATATATGGGAAAAAGCACTAATGCAGAGCTCGAGACAATCAAAAAAATACTAAGACACGAAAAAGATGTTAACTTAGAACTAGTTGGCTCTGATGCTACGATTATTTTTATTAGTCAAATTGCAGAATGGCAAACACTCTTATGCAACAACGAAAATGCTAAGGTTGCACCTTCAAAAGTTAATTTTAAAAGTGAGCTTAGAAAAACTCTCCCACTTACTACAGATGGGCAACCAATACCTGTAAAAGTAATCATCAGCAATAGCGAGTGGGAAAATGGAAAGCCTAAAATGCCATGGCTTGCAACTGAAGAGTTTGAATTCACCATCACTTGTAGTAGCAAGGCAGATGCTTTCATCAAAAATGTATTCGTTAATGATAACAACATAACAGATGAAGATATAGATCCAAATGCTTTTGCTAATTTGTTCGCTTCTGGCTCAGAAATTCCAGAAATTAATTCTGGTAAAAGAGCAAGTATTGCTATAGATTTTTCTAAAAAAGTAGCAAAAGTTCAAATAAACGATCAAGAAATCTTAGAAAATGCACTAGAAGGAGTAAAAGATAATAATTTGGTTGTAGGATATCGTGCTAAGTTAGAAAATATATTAGTAAAAGATGATGGAACATCCACACCTATAACAATAGTGGTAAGCCCCAAAGCAGAAGATATCAACTATAGAGAAACCACTATGAAATTCAACCTAAACTACAAAGCACCACCAAAATTGTTCCCTATAAGCTATAGAATTAACGAAGTTGAATATCAAAATATTCCATCTAAATTTGATGAAGCTCTTAAAAACAATGATAACCCTCTATACACCGTTAAAACAAATTGTTTGGCAATGCATTTCGTTTTTGATAATCCTCCACAAAAAGTTACGATGGATATTGCAGGTACAAAGTATGAAGTTCCATCCACCGAGATTATAAAAACAAAAGATGAATATGATAATGATATATACAAAGTGAACATTAGTGGAGCTGTGGATGCCACTCAAAAGCAAGTAACATTAACGTTTGAACCTGCAGATGAAGGAGCTTTCTCTAATGGAGAATGGAAGTTTGAAATAAAAGGCACTGCTACTAAGGCAAAGGTTACTCCTAAATTCGAATCACTTGCTAAAGACGAAAATTTAACAGAAGACTTTTTAAGCAAACTAGAACCTGGCACGGCTGAATATGAAGTGCAAGGAGATTCTGCAGACTTAGTAATCTATCTTTCAGAATATGAACACGACTTTTTGCTGGAAGAACTTAAAATAGATAATGTTAAAGTAACAGACGAAGAGTTTAAACGTGAAGCATTTAACGACAAAATAGTTTGGATGTTAAGGAAAAATATAGAAAAACTCAAAACAGATTGGAAACCAGTTGAAATTAAATTTATTGGCAAAACCAATGTTGCAGAAAATCTTACATGGACATTTAAGTTAAAGTCGGGAGCTACTACAAAGCCCAATATTCCTAGAAAATATATTGCAATGGTTGTGGCAAACTATGGTGGTGATAATCTTCCTTTCCCCGAAGAATTCTTAAAAGGTCTTGAGAAAAATACTGAGCCTATGCTAGAGCTTTATGGCAAAAATGTGGAAGTATCTTTTACTGCATTAGATGATCAATACCTAAAAGAAGTAAAGTTTAAGATTGATGATGGTGAAGAAAAAACAGAAGAAGCTAATCCTTTCTCGCAAGCAGAGTATACATTTAAAAATGTTTCCAAAGCTCCTCAAGAACACACAATTACTGCAACAATAGTACCAAACAGCGAAGATTATTCTCCATTAGAGTATAAATTCAAAATAAAAATACTAGACGACCTTAAAATGCCAAACCCATATCGTTTCTTCTTAGACCGTGAAGCAAAGCCCAATGGCTATAAAGCCACTTTGAATAAAGATGTTGCTACTATTGCCTTCCAATCAGAGCATAACGTAATGAAAGAAGTTAGGATAGGCAAAGGACCAACCCTACAAGATTCCGATGTGGTAACAATTGAAGAACAAAAGGATGAATTCGATAATCCTTTCTACGTAGCACTTAGAGACATAGAAATTTCTACAGCTGAATTTGAAGATTGGATAATAGAAGTTGTGCCTGAAGACACATCAAAGTTTGCTACTGTTAGATGGACATATAAGCTAAAAGGCACGGTAGCAGGTGATAGCAATGCTTCGTTTGTGCTATCTAATGGAGAGACAAAAATAATTGCAAAACCAACATTCAAAGAAGGTATAGAAGCAGACAGAGATATAATAGACTATGGAGTAACAAAAATAGACCTTACTGTGTACACAATGAGTAAAGAATCTACAGTTAAAGCTGCAAGAGTGGATTGGCTAACAGGTGCTGACATAGCAGGAGAAGCTGAAATATCTCTGACTAGAGAGACAGGAACTCATAAACTCACTGGTAGCATAACTCCATTTGAGAATAAGCCCACAATGATAAAACTATGGTGCATTGCCAAAGATGGAACAAAAGATTCTACATATGGATTATATAAACTAAAGATCAACCCAGTGGGGTTATTTTGGGGTTACAACAAAATTTCTCACGCAAACGATGGATATGCCGCTTACAGTGAAATAATCTTAAGCAAAAAGAAAGTAAAGAAAAATACTGTTCATATGATCTTTGCTCCTTGGAAAGAAGAATATGGCTATAAGGTTGACCTTGAAGCTGTAAACGAAGGGCAATCTAAATTTGAAAAACTTAGTGAATTAAATGACTATCAAGACCAGTTTAAAACATCTTTAAACGTTGCCGGTATGAATAAAAATGATGAAAAAGAAATAAAATTTAGACTATTGCATACAAACTCAAATAAAGAAGCTTTTGTATACACAGTTAAGATAAAGATGGAAGACTAATGTTTTTGATTGTAGTGAGAAACCTCTAAAAAATGCAGGGCTTATGCCCTGCTTAAATTGAGGAAAATTATTTTTAATGTGGCTACATTCGTAGCCACATCCCGTTAATTTTTAATAAGGAGGTTTTTTTATGAAAAAGAAACTATATGGAATGCAAAAAAGCTCATTCTTTAGAAGAGTGAGTTTTGTAGCAATAATTCTTGCTCTATTTATAACATCTGCTTCTTGTAAACACGATGCAGGAGGAAATCAAAAGCCAAAAATAGATACCGTAACTCTTAGTGGTGTAAAGGTTGGAACTAATTCAATTAAAGTGCTAGATGAAATGAGTGCAGGAAGTACCACTGAGGCAACAATTGCTCTTGAGTTTGCAACTAATCCTAATGATGCCTCATTAAGCTTTACACCAGCTTTAAAAACATATGATGAAACAACAAAAAAAGGCAAATGGACATTACAAACAGGCGAGAATATTCTTGCTATTACAGTAAAAAAAGATTCTGCCACAAAAGAATATAAACTCAAAATAACAAAAGACGAACCACCTTCAGATGGTGTGCCAAAGATTACTTCCATCACTGTAGGATCTCATAAAAAAGAGGGAGAAGGCATTGTGGAATATGATTCTGCTGATGAAAAGATTATAGAAATTCCTGTGCCACTAGAAGTTGATGGTTTTGAATATGACATAAAAGTTGGAACCGATATAGAAGGTTCAAAAATAGATTACATCACGAATGACACAGAGCTAAAAACTGCACTAGAGGCTAACAAAGTTAAATTTGGAAAAATAACCCAACCAAATAAAAAAGACCTAGAAAAAAACTTTATCATCAAAGTATCTAAAGATGGCAAAGAAAGAAGTTATAAAGTGAATGTTATGATGATGGTTCATGCTGTAGGTTTTTTTGGTGCAAGACTTAATGGTAAAAACACCACCACAGACATTGAAACAAGCAAGAAAATATTAAGACATGAAGATGTTACATTAAACATAGCAGGTCATGAAGCTTTTATTGTTTTTATCTCTCGAACTATCCCTTGGAAGACTGTTTTATATAACGGTGAAGATGCTAAGCATTTCTCAACTCTTTACTATAAAGGATATGGTAGAGGTGGTATATTGTTTGAAAAACTTGGTTCAACAACTGATGTAAAAGTGATAGTTAGCAATAGTGAGTGGGAAAATGATAAACCCAAAGAGCCTTGGCTTGCAACCGAAGAATTTAACTTTAAGATTAAATGTTTAGAAACAACGGAAGACGCTTTCATCGAGGAAGTGCTAGTTAATGACACAAACATAACAAATGAGAAAAAAAAACCAAATGCTTTTACCAGCTTATTTAGCTCAGAACTTGCAGAAATTGAATGTGGCAAGACTGCAATTGTTAGCGTGAAGCTTCTTAAAGAAGTAGAAAGTGTTAAAATAAACGACACAGAAATAAAAGAAAATGACTTAAAAATAGAACAAACTAACAATGGCACTAAATTTGTTGCTGAAGTAAAAAATATTACTGTAGACGAAACCAATGGTAAAGAAGTAACAATAGTGGTAACCCCTAAAGCAGAAGATACCAACTTCTATAGAGAAACCACCATGAAGTTTAAGCTAATCTACAAAGTGCCACCTGAGTTCTATCCTGATTCTTTGGATATTAACGATATAGATTGGTACTTCCTTCCTAACCCCTTCAAAGATGCTATTACAAAAGGTAATAATCCATCACACACCATCAAAACAAATAGATTAGATGCCAGAATCTTTTTTAGGCAAAAGCCTAAGAAAGTTACAATGCAAATTGAAAGTGCTTCTCCTGTTGTGGCTGTAGATGATCAGATTCAAGAAATTAAAACCAAACAAGGCATTGTATACGAAATACGCCTAAGTGTAGCTGTCAATGATACAGAACAACAAGTAACATTGAAATTCGAACCCGATAATGAAGGTGCTTTCTCTAATGGACAGTGGAAGTTTAAGATAAAAGGCACTAATGAAAATCCAAAAATTACACCTAAGTTTCAGAGTATTGGTAATGACACAAACTTACCAAAAGAAAGTTTTTTAGACAAACTTACAACTAGTGGAGCAGAATATGTGGTGCAAGGAAACAGTGCAGAACTCCTTATATCTCTTTCAAAACATGAAAAAAACTTTTTGCTAAAAGAGATTAAGATAAACGGTGTTAAGGCAACAGATGAAGAGTTTAAATATTACCAAAAATATACAGTAATGGAGTGGCGACTAACAAAAACTATAGATGGACTCACACCAGAAGGAAAAGATGTTACAATCAGATTTGAAGCAAAGGATGGTACAGATAGTGTTGAATGGAAGTTTAAACTAAAATCAAAAAGCTAAAAAGCCAAAGTTAAAAAGACACCGATTAGTTAAAAACTTAAACACGATCTATATAAATTAAGCAAAACTAATCAGTGCCTCTTTTTAGGTTCTATAATGATGCATCATCAATGGAATCTAGCCATTTTTTGCATTCAGGCACAATGAAGGTTAGGCAACCATCTTCAAATGGATCTTTAAGATTAGCAAGCTTCAAAAGATTTAAGAAAGAGATCCACATGGAGACTATCCCAAAGTCTTAAATAGTCTTCCCAAGCAGTTTTATGATCAGCTCTATCTTTAACCCAGAATTGCAATGCACAAACTTGAGCCAATGTGTAGTCAATGTAATAGAAAGGCTTTTTATAAATATGTCCTTGTTGTATCCAAAAACCACCACGCTTCAAAAAAATAGGAAACGCATGAATTAAACACTCATATAAATTGATTTTGATCAGCATCTCCTTATAACATTTAGTAGCAAAGAAACTCATTGTATGGATACTTACCTAGATACGCCCCCATTTATATCATGCCCTTCACAGCAAGACGTTCAAACCATAAGAATGTTGCTGTGGTAATTAAAAGCTCATCACTAGCAATATCCAAATCTTTTTGAACATAAACAGTGATCCCATTATCTTCATAAATATCAAACCTATCAAGTTGATTAGGAGAGCCAACAAGCACGGTCGGCTGCACAGATTGACCGGCTCATGAATAACACACATGCAAAAAACAATGCACAGATTTTACATTTTCTTGCAGTATTTTAACTTTAGCTTTTTCATCAACTTTAACTTTCATAGACTCCTCCTTACATTTTCTCGAAGTCAACTTGAAATATAACAATTTTTCAAATAAAAGTGTAACTTCAAGAATAAATCAATTAAAAAATAAAACCAAAGTCAATACTTCTTGACACCCTGCATTAATCAAGCATTGTTTACAAACTTCAATTGTAGCTCCAGTTGTTATTACGTCATCTAGGAGAATCACTTTTTTTGGTATGCTAGCATTAGATTTTATATGGATTTTGTCTATCATATTCACCATTCGTTCAGTTTTTGAAAGCCCTTTTTGCGAGTGTCCATCGCTCCTTGCCAAAATGTGTTTAATAGGAATGGATGCTTTCAAATAAAAACAAATATCTTCAATTTGATCCCAGCCTTTTCTCTTAATTTTTTTTGGTCTTGGAGGCACAGGAACTATAGGGATTCCACTTAATTC
>CAJPOH010000032.1 GCA_905372205.1 uncultured Treponema sp. | reverse complement strand
GTGTTTTTATTTTGATTTCAAAATGTTTTAATACATTCCTTATCTCTCGATTTTTCCCTTCAATCAAAACAATCCGCATTTTGCATTTTCCAAGGCGAGAAACATCTTTGGCCTTATAAAAAATACCTTCTATTCTAATTCCTTTCATAAAAGCTTCTAAAACATCATTATTAAAGGGAAAAATGGATTCAACTACATATTCTTTTTCTATTTTGTTTGAAGGATGTTCTAAATAAGCACATGCTTTGCCATCATTTGTAAAAATGATAGCTCCTGCACTCATCATATCAAGGCGACCTACATTATAAAGACGTTCAGTGTAATTCCCCTTGATTAGTGAATAGGCTTCAGGTCTACCTTTTTCATCAGAGCTACTACAAACATAACCTTGAGGCTTATTCAATAAAATGTATCTTTTAACATTTTCTATTTTAATAGGCTTTCCGTCTAAACATACTTCATCATTAGTCATCACCTTTGTGCCAAGACGTTCCACTTTTACACCATTTACGCTAACCCTTCCCGAAAGGATAATTGCTTCTGAAGCTCTTCGAGAAGCAACTCCACAATGAGAAAGATACACCTGTAACCTAATTTCTTCTTTATCTTGCAAGCTCAAACCTTTCCTTTTCTTCATCTGAAAGCTTTGGTAAATCTGAAATGCTATTAAGATTAAAGATTTTTAAGAATTCTTTTGTAGTACCATACATTGTAGGCTTACCTGGCACATCTTTTTTTCCAACTTCTTTTATTAATCCTTTTTCTAGCAACAACCTAATCATATTGTCAGCTGAAACTCCTCTAATTGCTTCTATATCAACTCTTGTTACAGGCTGAGAATATGCAATTATAGAAAGAGTTTCCATAGCAGACCTAGAAAGACGAGCTTCATTTTTTTTGCCATACCTCGCTTTAAGATGCCCCCAAAGTTCTTTTTTAGGCACAATCAAATATCCACCTGCTTGCATTGAAATATTGATTCCACTACTTTCCTTTGAATATTCTTCTTGCAATTTTTCCAAGGCGCTTTCTACAATTTCGTTAGAAAGACCAGATGCTTCGGATATTGCTTGCAATGCAATAGGCTCTCCTTCAAGATACAAAATAGCTTCAATTAAAGCCATTTCTTTAGTGAAACTATAGTCATCACATGACATGGTGCCTACTCCCATTTTTTAATTTTAATATCACCAAACATTCGATTTTGCCAAATACTCGCAATTTTAAATTTAACAGCCTCTAGCAATGCCATAAAGGCACATACTACATCAAGCAAATTCCCTTTTCTTATAATTAAATCAGTAAACATACACTCCCCTTTTTTTTCTAAAAATTCATTCATAAGGGTGATCTTTTCATTTACCGAAACTTCCTCATAAAAGCTTAAAATTCTTTCCTTATTGTAAGAAGAAATAAGATTTGAAAATGTTTTGAGTAAATCCCATGTGTTCACACGTTCCCAAAGCCCATTGTCCTCAAAAGGCAGAGAAACTTGCATTTTCTTGCGCTCAAAAAACCATTCAGTTTCTTCCTCTTTTTCTTCCATCAAAGCAGTTAGCTTTTTATATTTTTGATATTCAATCAATTTTTCAACAAGCTCAGCTCGTGGGTCTTCTATTTCTTCTGATTCTACATCATCTTCGTTTATTGGAAGAAGCATTCTGCTCTTTATATAAATTAAATCTGTTGCCATAGCATAAAAATCCACAAGATTATCAAGGTCAGGAGAAATAACATAGTCTAAATATTCTAAAAATTGTTCTGTTATCTCTGAAATCGGAATATCATAGATATTTACTTCATTTTTGTTGATTAAATGTAATAAAAGTTCTAAAGGTCCTTCAAATTGAGGCAGGGAAAAATCATTTTTCACCACTTTCTCAGTATTCAACAAAACTTTAGCCATACAAACCTCCATTAAAGTGAAGAGATTTTATCCACTCTTTGAGCTTCTAAAACTGGAAGAAGTTTTTTATACGAAATACTTCCTTTTGTAAAATCGGGAAAAAGTTCCAAAAGAGGAATAACTACAAAAGCCCTCTTTTCAATTTGTGGATGCGGGATAATGAGATTTGGCATATTAAGAGAGATATCCCCAAAAAACAAGATATCAATATCGAGCGTTCTAGGACCCTTTGGGATTTCTTTTTCTCTATTTCTGCCATTCCTCGCTTCTATTTTTTGTATTTCTTCTAAAAGTGAAAAAGGTGTACCCTCATATTCACCCTCAAGCACCATATTAAAAAAATCATCTTGGCATACATAATCTTGAGGACTCGTCTGATATATTGAAGAACACCGTACATTCTTTAAGATACCTTTCAAAGCAACATAAGCAGAATTAAGGTATTCTTTTTTATCTCCTTTGTTTGAGCCAAGCCCTAAAATAATACGCGACACGCCTAGTCTATTCCTTCAATCTCAATTTGCTCTACAGCTTCAGGGTTTTTCATCTCAATTTTTTCTTCTTCTCTAGCCTCCACCTTCTGCACATAGCTAGAACCTAGTTTTTTAACAACTTTCTCCAAATCCATTTTTGCCAATTTATAAAACTCAGGTGGAAGTTTCATGCCACCCTTTGTTTCATATTGCTCAATTACCTTTTTTAGTAGATTATAAGCATCCTTCCATTTTCTTTGCTTCGTCAAAATATGTGCTATTTCATACTCAGCTTCCACTCTAATTGCAGTCGAATCACCAAAACGATTTAAGATAATTTGATACCATTTTTTAGCGCCACGATAATTGTTAATTTCAAAAGCTTCCTGTGCTTTTTGGATTAAATCTATAACTTCTGTGTCTAAAGGAATCTTTTCCTCTTTAGGAATACTCGCACAAGAAAAGAAAAGAGCAAGCAAAAACATCAAGAAATAACGCTTCATAATCCCTCCTAGTCTCTTATAATAGTGATTTCAACACGACGATTCTTAGCCCTGTTTTCACTAGTATCACTTGGAGCTATAGGTCTTGTACTTCCATAACCTGCAGTTTGTATGCGGTTTGCGTCAAGCCCACGTTTAACAAGTTCTTCTGCAATACGTTCTGCTCTCTTTATAGAAAGATTTAATTGCTCGTCTGGTCTATTCAAATCTGCAGTATGCCCCTCTATTAAAAAGTGTGCATTTCCTGCAACCTTTAATAAAGCCTCAACAATTACATCGAGCCTACCTGTCTCTTCAGGCAAAATATCAGGCTTATCTGCAACAAATTTTATGTCGTAAACCGTAAGTTTTATAATGTTTTTACCCTTACTTGGTTCTATTCCCTTAGGTTTATGCTCATCTATCACCTTTTCTATGTCATGGTATGCAAAATAAAAATCGTCATCTGGAGCTCCTGAAGAAGATGCCACCTTCAACATGTCTGTATTGCAAAGAATAACAACACGACCTTCTTGCAAAAGACGCAAATTTTCTTCACGTGACAATAACTTCGCACTATCTTGCATTGATATTATTGGGTCTGTCCTATTTTGCCCAAATACACCGCGTGCAATAATACGCAAAGGTTCAACACCAATAATGTTAGAATATGAAGATTCGTCGAGAGTGTCAGAATAGACAACTATGTTTCGCTTCATAAGATTTTCTGGAGAAACCATATTTTTCTCATAAAGCAAATCCATGTTTGTATCCCAGACCTTTGGAAAAATACTAGGAGTGAGAACGTCGTCAACATATTCTCCATGCACCGGTAACTTTCCTCTAGCATCTATCAATATACCTGTATAAGACTTTCCTACACTAGAAATGGCCTTACTGGAAGGAAGACGAGAAACCTCATGCTTTACAAAAAACTTTGCAATATCACTCGTTGCCACACTATGAAAGAGAATCACAGAACGAAGATCTTGACTAAAAATAGGTGACTTTTCTTTCCCTGAATCCATAATCACATTCAAATCACTTAAATCAATTTCTCCACGTGCAAGATAGTCTCCAAGTCTATGAGAAGAGTCCATAACTATAGAAAGATAGGCGTTTTTCAAAAGAGATGGTAGATATCTTCTAATCAACTGATACGAAGTAGTTTTTGCAGATGGCAATGACAAGCCCATTTTTTCAACATCAAGCGTAATCTTAGAATCCACCCTTCCAACTGTCCAATCACAAATGGAATCAGAATTACAATTAGCCTCATCAGCATACGAAGTAAATATTGTCAACAAAAAGAAAATAAAAAAGTAGCGTTTCATAGTATGTCCTGGGGAAACACCCCAAAATTTATTATCGGATAGAATCAAATATTGCTAAAAATCTTTGTTTATGCTTAAAAGTTTCCAACATAAATAAGGCAAACCAAGAAAATCAAACGCATCTAGCCCAATCTTTTAGCTGGAACTTTTAGCACCCTACCTAAAGATAATATATCATTAAGTCTCATTCCATTGCCTCTAGCAAGAACATCAACCCTAATGTTGTACATATTAGCAATAGACCAAAGTGAATCCCCTTTCTTAACTACATAACGTCCAGTAAGACTAGGAACTTTACCAACACTGGTCGTAGCAACAGAAGGTTGAGGAGCATAGTAATCAACCTTTTTAATAGCTGGAATGACCACCTCCTGACCAATTTTCAAAGAATTAGAATTTTTTATACCAGTATTATATTTAAGAATTGTGTTTATAGAAACACCATAATGGTTTGCCAAAGATGAAAGATTATCTCCAGAACGTATTTTATACTTATAATACTTAAGCAATAATTTTTTCTGCGAAAGAACAGTCTGACAAGCTTCACGCTGTCTTGAAGGTACTCTCAATGTATATTTGAAATTAGGTGGCGTGATGTTAAACTTTAGTGAAGGGTTTAGTGAAGACAATGTTGAAGGAGAAATCTTGAGTTCTGTAGCCAGCAAAGCTAAATCCACAGACTGTTTTATCTCTATAACATCAGTCTCATCCATTGCCTCGCTTTCTCCCCAATCTATCCCATGTTCTTCGCTATTACTCAAAATATCAGAAACAGCTAAAAACTTTGGAACATAAAGACGTGTTTCTTTCGCTAAGAAACCATTATCAGCTAAATACCAATAGTCTTTTTTTCCTGCTTTTTTGATTGCTTTGTTCAAAGAACCAACACCACAATTATAAGCTGCTAAGGCTAAACACCAATCCTCATAATATTTAAAGTTCCATTTTAACTTTTTCACAGCTGCAATGCTTGCCTTCCATGGATCTTGCCTTTCATCAATCCATTCATCAATGCGAATATTATAGCCTGAAACACTATTTTTCATAAATTGCCAAATACCCACAGCCCCAGCTTTTGAAACAGCTTTAGAATGATAACCAGATTCAATAACAGGCAAAAATAAAAGTTCTCTAGGCATGTCTTCCTTACGTAATTGTTCTTCTATAAATTGCCTATAGGGAACGGAACGTTTCATAGTGGCTTCTAAATATTTTTTGCCTTTTTCTGTTGTGTATTGATTCTTAAAACGCTTGACAACTTCATGTTCATTAAATTCAAACATAAATCCTTTAATTGACGAATTCGTGAATATATGGGCAACTTTTAAACGTTCATCTGTCGCAAGCCTACAACTTTCAACCTTTGCATATAAATCAAAAAGGAAAAGTTGCATAAACAGAATTGCTATTAGTTTATTAAAAAAAGTTTTCACTACAATTTCTCCCCATAATATATTCCTGCCCACTCCCACCTTCCATGTATAGAAGGATCGGCAGGAAAGTTGATCTTTTTGAGATAAAAATACCATGTTTTAGCATAATGTGTCCAGCCAGAAGTTCTAAGATATGCTTCATACGGTGTTGAAGAAGAATCCACATTGGCTGCTATTTGAATGTTACCAGCATACATTAAGTTGTATATGATTGACTCATTTCTTGTTTCCATGACATTGCAAAAAAGTTTACTTTTGAACGATATCTTTCAAGTAAATTGTAATCATGTATTCTTATAGCATATTTTAAAATACCTACAAGTTCTTCCAAGCTTTCGCTAGTCCAATCTTTAGAAGAAGAGCTATAGTCAACAATCTTTTTAGCATAACCATAACTATCAGGAATACCTGGAATAACAATATCAAATTCCTTCAAGCTTAAAAACTTGGAGTAAGTCTGTATTGCCATCTTCCACTCCCCTATTCGCTCGTAAGAACGTGCAAGCATGAAAAGACTATATGGCATGTTGATATCTTCATTAAAATCTCTTATCAAAAGGGAATAGTAACGGATTAATTTTTCCGCATCCCCTGTGTTTTTTATTAGCGTATTTAAGCTTAAAAGCTTTAATGATTTATCTTTAACTATCAAATCTCTATTAGACATAATGATACGCTCAAAATAATATGAAGCAATTTCAGGCATTTTCATTTCCATATACTCGTTTGCCAACATCAATAAAAAGTAGTTTTTGTATTTATTAGAGGATGACGATTCTATTATGGATGTGAGAAAAACTACAAGCCTTTTGTTCTGTCCTGAAATCTTAAACTCTTTTGCCATCTCTTTTTGCACTGAAAAAACAATATCCTCGTTTTGTGTACTTTGTAACACTTCTACTAAATTTTTCATTCTTTCACTTACATCCTCAAGCCCACCAAAAATAGAGGAATCAACTTCTTTTTTACAAGCAAAAAAGAACAAAATGAAAATAAAAAAACAACACCTTCTCAAACCTAAAGACACCTACTTCACTTCCAATGTAGAAAAGCTCCTAAGCCATGATATTATCTCAGGCATAGTACTAGCAATGTAATCAACATCTTCTTCTGTGCTATAACGACCAAAACTAAAACGAATAGACCCATGAGCTGCTTCAGGGTTAGCCCCTGTTGCAAGAAGGACATGAGATGATTCCAAACTCCCAGAAGCACAGGCAGAACCAGTCGAAACTCGTATTCCCGCTAAATCTAACCTTAATAAGATAGACTCTCCTTCAGCCCCCGGAAAAGATATATTCACAGTATTTGGCAAATTCTTTTCAGGATGTCCATTTATATGAATATTTGGAATATTTTCTGTCATTCTTTTTATAAAACGTTGCCTTAAAGCTAGAGTATGTTTCATATAATTTTCAAGATTTTCTTTTGCAAGCTCTGCAGCTTTTCCAAAAGCGATTATAGAAGGAGCATTATATGTTCCAGCTCTCAAGCCTTTTTCTTGATGCCCTCCTTTAATTAAAGAATCTATAGGGCAACCCTTGCGAACATATAATGCACCAATTCCTTTAGGTCCATATATTTTATGGCAAGAAATAGTCATGTAATCAACACCTAAATCTTTCACATCAACAGGAATTTTTCCAACAGCTTGAACTCCATCAGTATGAAACAAAATCCCTGCATCCTTGGCTAATTTAGCCATCTCTTTTATTGGTTCTATAGTACCAATTTCATTATTCGCCATCATAACAGAAGCTAGCAATACTTTCTTCTGAGGATCACTTGTATTTTTGCTTTCTTCTATAAGTTTTTTATATTCATCTACATCTACAAGCCCACATGAATTCACAGGAAGAAAAACCACATCTATACCCTGCCTCATTAAGTGCTTTGCAGACTCCATAACGCAAGGATGTTCTATACTGGTGGTAACAATTCTTCGGTTATTCCCCCATTTTGCTTTGCTACTAGAAGTTTGAGCTAAGACAGGGGAGGTAGCAAGAGAAAAAACAGTGTTGTTTGATTCAGAACCTCCAGATGTAAAGATTATTTCATCACTATCTGCATTTATAAGATTTGCAACCTTTTCTCGTGCTTCCTCTATTTTTTTTGCCACAACACGCCCATCCTCGTGCATACTAGAAGCATTTGCGTAATAATCCAAAGAATCAACAAACACTTTTTTTACTTCGTTATCCATAGGGGTCGTAGCATTGTAATCTGCGTATACAATTTTTTCCATGATTCTAATTATATCCTTAAAATAGATGTATTACAAGATAATTAAAAATCAAAACTAATATTTATTGGTTCGTTCATAACAAGAATATACGTGAGAGGAATTGAGAACATCACCTTTGTCTCTTTTGTTTCATAGTCCATTTTAGGAGATGATTTAATTTTTTTAATTTTTGAAGGTGCTTC
>CAJPOH010000031.1 GCA_905372205.1 uncultured Treponema sp. | reverse complement strand
ATTCCATGCCACGCGACTTTGGCGGCTGGAACACACATGGTCTTACCCAGAAGATGGTAGACGCTTATTATATGAATGATGGTACCGACTGCCCCGGTAAAGACAGTGAACTGAACGGCGGAAACGGGGCCGAACGCCTCAAGGGATTTACCACAGCACGTGATTATCGGCGTGGAAAATACAAGCCGTTGGCTGCTAATGTGTCGCTGCAATATGCCAACCGCGAACCACGTTTTTATGCTTCTGTAGGCTATAACGGGTCTGTGTGGGAGTATTTAGGTGATCCGGAAAGCACCCACCACAACCGTCAGACTTTCTATTATCGTGGCAGTGGCAACGGCTATAACAACTCGCAATTCTACCTGCGCACGGGGATCAGTGTGAAAAAATATGTCAACCCCACCGACGTTCCTGACCGCGAAGATTACAGGAATATCAAGGACAGGGCCGAACCCGCTATTCGTTATGCCGACATCCTGTTGCTTTATGCCGAGGCACTCAACGAACTTGACGGCACTTACAACATTCGTCGTGACATTACCGAGATACAGAAAGGCATACATCCCAGACGTATACGTGGTGGAGTGCCCGATTATTCCACGGATGTTTATGCCAACAAAGACCTCTTGCGTGCCAAGATCAAGCGCGAACGCATGATCGAATTCATGGGCGAGGGCAAGCGTTACTTCGATCTGCGCCGCTGGAAAGACGCACCTCGCGAACTCAATCAGCGCATTTATGGATGTAACGTGATGATGGATGCCAACCATCCGGCGGAATTCCAACAGATTATTCCTATCAACAATCTGCGCACCACTTTCTCCGACAAGATGTATTTCTGGCCTATCCGTCACAGTGAACTGAAACATAACTCACGCCTGACGCAGAACCCCGGTTGGACCTACAACGATTAACTCCTTTAAGTTATAAAAAAAATGAAAGTAAACAATTTTATTCTTTAATGCCTATGTCCTTTCCTCTTTCTAAAAATTCTCCACTTAACGGGCTTCCTATTTCTGTTCTATCTATTATTAAGCCTATTCAAAAAGAAGAAGCTACATCAGAAGATAAAAATAGTTATATTTCTAAAATAATTGAATATTGTATCAGTATAGAAGGTCAAAAAAATCTATCTGATAAAACAGGATTTAATTCTAGTAGTATGTCGAATGCAAGTCAAAGTAGTGCAACAAGCGTTAGATATCTTTTGGCGACTGTTTCAGTTGTCTTAGAAGACGCTGGCACTATCCTTTTTGAAGATTCAAATGATACTACCATTTTAGCTAACGAAATAAGAGAGTATTTTCAAGCTAATGGTGTAGGATATTAATTTTTTTAACTCAGTAGGAGATTTTATGGGAAAAAAGATTGTTATTGCATTGGGTGGAAATGCATTAGGAAAAAACCTAGAAGAACAAAGAAAGGCTGTAAAGATAACAGCTTCTGCAATAGCTGATTTAGTAGGACAAGGTCATGAGGTTATTGTCTCACATGGTAATGGACCTCAAGTTGGAATGATTCACAATGCTCTTATATTATGGCAAAAAAATGATAAAACGGCTTCGATTCCACAACTAGACGTTTCTGTTGCTATGAGTCAAGGCTACATCGGGTTTGACCTTGAATGTGCTATTAGAGCAGAATTAGAAAGTAGGAATATAAAAAAAGATATTGCAACTATTTTAACTCAAGTAATAGTTGACAAAGATGATCCTGCATTTTCAAATCCAACAAAACCTATAGGTAGTTTTATGACAAAAGAAGAAGCCGAAGAAGCAAAGAAAAGAGGTTTGAATGTCATAGAAGATGCAGGACGTGGGTATAGACAAGTTGTTGCCTCTCCTCGCCCTATTGGCATTGCAGAAATAGATAGCATAAAAACATTATTTGAAAACCATCACTTAGTTATAGCATGTGGAGGGGGTGGCATTCCTGTGATCAAGAAAGAAGGAATGCTTTGTGGAATACCTGCTGTTATAGATAAAGATTTTGCTAGTAGCACTTTAGCAAAGCTTTTGGGTGCAGACTACCTAATAATATTAACGGCCGTTGAAAAAGTTGCAATCAATTTTAATAAAGAAAATCAAAAATGGCTTTCTTCGCTCACCGTTGATGAGGCAAAAAAATATATTAAAGAAGGACACTTTGCTAGTGGTTCTATGCTACCAAAAATTGAAGCAGGAATCGATTTTGTTGAAGCAAATCCTAAAGGACAGACCTTGATTACATTACTAGAAAAAGCTCGTGATGGTATTGAAGGAAAATCTGGAACTATAATAAAAAAATAATGTAGCTTAATACTAGCAAAATAATAGGCAAACATAATGAAAAAAAAGTATGCGATATTTATAGACGGAGATAATATAAAGCCTTCTTACTTGGAATCCATCCTAACAGCTGTTTTAAAAGATGGCGATGTCCATATTAAGAGATTATATGGAGACTGGACTACTCCTAATATGAAAGGCTGGAAAGAATGGTTAGAAAAGGTTTCTATTCGCCCAGTGCAACAGTTTAGAAATGGACCTAATGCTACGGACAATGCTATAATAATGGATGCAATTGAAATTGCAACTTCCAACAAAAATATAAATGCAATTTGCATTGTTTCAACGGATTCTGATTATTATAGCCTTGCATTACGCTTGAGAGAGTATGGGCTTTATGTCTTAGGAATTGGAAAGACTAATTCAAAACCTCTATGGGTCAAATCCTGTAACGAGTTTAAGTATATAGAAAATCTTGATGAAATATCTTCTCAAGATATCAAAAATGGCTCGGTGGATAAGAAAGCTATTATAAAGCTTTTGAACACAGCATATAAAAGTTCAAATAAAACTGAAGATGCGTGGGTTAATCTTGCAGAATTGGGACGTACAATAAGAAATATCATGCCCGATTTTGATATTTCTACTTATCAGCATAACACTTTGCGAGAATTGATTGAGTCGCTAAAAGATTCTTTTGATTTGAAAAAAGATGATAGCCACTTTCCTAATTATTGGTTTAAGCCTAAAGACAAAAAAAAATAGCATGAGAAAAGAAAGACTTATTATAGGAATAGATCCTGGTCTTGCAAATACGGGCTATGGCATTCTTTCTTTTTCTAGTAACCGATTTAGAATGCTTTCTTATGGGGCAATCACAACAGAAGCTAATACGTTGCATGGTTATCGTCTTTTACATATTTATGACGAAATTATTTCTCTATTAAAAGAATATAGACCAACTGAAGCAGGCATTGAAACACTTTATTTTGCTAAAAATGTTACAAGTGCATTGTCTGTTTCAGAGGCCAGGGGTGTTGTTATGTTAGCTCTTTTTTCTGAGCACATAGTTGATGTGGGAGAGTATACGCCAAACACAATTAAAAAAGCTGTAACAGGTATTGCTCAAGCTACAAAAGAGCAAGTACAAGAAGCCACACGAATTCTACTAGGTCTTGAAAAAAGACCTAAGCCAAACCATGCTGCAGACGCTTTGGCTGCTGCCATTGCAAAAGCAAATATTGGAGAAATTTATGTTCAATAGTATACGAGGCATTCTTCAAGGCAAAGGAACTAACTCAGCTTTTATTGACACCTATGGAATTGAATGGAATATCGCTGTTACACAATTCACACTAGAAAAACTAAATATTGAAGATGAAGTGAAGCTTTATACTTGGCTACAACATAGAGAAGACCAGATGCAACTCTTTGGCTTTTATTCTATAAAAGAGCGTTCTATGTTTTTAGATTTAACAAAAGTTGAAGGAATAGGACCTAAACAAGCTATGAAGATTCTTTCTAGCATAACTCCTGAAAATCTGGAAATAGCTTTAGAAAACGGAGACATTGCAAGATTGCAAACCATATCGGGCATTGGAAAAAAAACAGCACAAAAGATGACCTTAGCTCTCAAAGGAAAACTTACCATAACAAGTGATTCATCTTCTTCTTTTAATGCAACAACAGAATACGAAGAAATTGTGAAAGCTTTAGTGGAAATGGGCTACGAAAGAAGAAAATGTATAGAAGTTGTGAATAAAATTGCACTTTCTATGAAAGAAAATAACAAAGACCCACTAAAAGAAGAAAGCGAACTATTTCGCCGTTCTATAGTCGAGTTAGCATAAAACTTTATAGCTTTAGTCTACCAAAAAAATAGCTTAAAACAGTTGCAAAAATATCATCTGAATCTTTCAATCTTTCCTTAAATGTTTTGGAGCATACCCTAGCAGTTTGAGAAAAACGTATAAGTGTTTTCAAATAGTATGTTGGATTGATTAACCATACAGTTTTTTTCATCACTTTTAGTAAATGAGAGCGATATATATAATGACCTTCAGCATGCTTTACAATTGGAATGGTGGAAAGCCTTTTACTATCTTCGTATACGTAAAAACGTCTTATAGCAATTGGTAAATATAAAAAAAGGTAACCTGCATTTGCTATAGAACTATACATCCAAGACTCAGGAATGAATTTAACATCTTTCTTAGTAGGAAAATAGAATTGTCTTAAAAGTTTTGTCTTAAATATATCAAGCTTCTCCCCAACATACTTTTCATGTGCGACTTCATAAAACCAAGATTTTATAATAGGGTTTTCTGATATATACTTGCTACAAGGTTTTCCAGTTCTCGAATCCAATGCATTCAAACGTAGTCCTATTATTTTATCATTATTTTTAATAACTTCTTTATACTCCCCTTCTATGCACACATCATATAAAGTATTTGGAATAAGTTCATCATCAGAATCTAAACACATAAAATATTCACTTTGGCACATACTTAAGGCTTTATTCCATGCTATGTGTTTGCCTTGATTTTCTTGATAATGATATTCAATTTTAAAAGGAGAATCATTTTGAAAACTCTTAATTAAAGAAGCAGTGTCATCGGTAGAGCCATCATCTATAACCATCCATTCAAAATCGGTAAAATCTTGTTTTTTCAAACTTTCATAGCAGGCTCTTAATGTTTTTCTTCTATTAAATGTCGGGGTAAAAATTGTTAATAAAGACACAAGCTCTCCCTATAAAAAAGCACGCAAAGTTTTTGTCATTTTTTTGCCAAAACCTTGCGTGCCTACCACTATTTAAGCATAATTAGATATGCTCAAAACGTGCTGTAAAGAATCTTAATTGTTTTGGCTCATACACAAATTTCAAGCCTTTAATAACTTCCTTGTGTTTGTACAACTTAATAACAGCATCTGCCACAAGATCCATGTGCTTATATGTGTAAACACGTCGTGGAATTGTCAAGCGGACTGTTTCAAGCTTTGGAACATGGTTCTCACGTGTTTTTGGGTCACGACCTGCAGAAACAATACCGCGCTCCATACTGCGTACACCAGATTCAATATAAAGCTCTGCAGCCAAAGCCTGTGCTGGGAAGTTGATTTGCTCAATATGTGGGCAGAACCTTCTCGCATCCAAGAAGACAGCGTGTCCCCCAACTGGCTCAATTATAGGAACTCCTGCTTCCAAAAGTTTTTCTCCCAAATAACGGACCTGCTTCACTCTGTGCTCAATATACTCAAATTGCAAAGATTCACGCAACCCAATTGCCATAGCTTCCATGTCGCGTCCTGCCATACCACCATAAGATGGCATACCTTCAAAGACTACAACAAGTTCTTTTGCAGCTTGAAATAGCTCATCATCATTCATACAAAGGAATCCACCAATGTTGACAATACAATCCTTCTTTCCACTCATTGTACATCCATCAGCATAACTAAACATTTCGTGTACAATTTCTTTTATTGTCTTGTCTTTATAACCTTCTTCTTGTTCTTTGATAAAATAAGCATTTTCAACACAGCGAGTTGCATCAAAGAAGACTTTAATACCATGCTTCTTTGTCAATGCCCTAACCTCTTTCATGTTCTTCATAGAAACAGGTTGCCCACCAGCTAGGTTGACTGTTACAGCTAAACAAACATAAGCAATGTTTTCAGCTCCCTTTTCGGTGATTAACTTTTCTAATTTGCTTAAATCTATATCACCCTTAAAAGGAACTCTTTTTCCTGCATCATGAGCATCATCTTTAATGATATCTACAAAGATACCACCGTTTGCTTCTTGGTGATAACGTGTTGTAGTGAAATACATGTTGCCAGGTACATATTGCCCAGGTTTAATTGCAATGCGAGACAAAAGATTTTCTGCTCCACGACCTTGGTGTGTTGGAACTATATGCTTAAACCCAAAAATTTCTTGGACAGTTTGTTCCAAGTGATGAAAGTTTCTGCTTCCTGCATAAGCTTCATCACCAATCATAATGCCTGCCCATTGTTTATCGCTCATAGCGTTTGTGCCTGAGTCTGTAAGAAGGTCAATGTAAACATCTTCTGAATTGATCAAGAAAGTGTTATAACCTGCTTCTTTAGCAACCTTCTCTCGTCCTGCACGGTCTAGCATCTTCACAGTTTCCACAGCCTTAATTCTAAAAGGCTCTGCTGGATAATTGTTGATATCCATAAAATCCTCCTAATATATGTTAAATACATCATTGATGTACTTATCTAAATAGTTGACTCAAAAAATCGAGTTTTTATAAAGTATTTTCTAGTTTTGCCTTTATTTCTTCAATTTTTTCTTTTGGAACAGCATCACCATTTATAATAGAAAGAATTGAGGAGATTTCATTTTTTGAAAGCTTTTTACCATATAGAGTATGTTCTTCAAATGAAGCTGTTGCTATAGGAGCAACTTTTTTACAAATAGAAAGAATAGCAAACGCATATTCTCTAATTTCTTTTTGTGCGTGTGAACTAAGTCTCAAAGCCAAAAAATGAAAAAGGTTATGCAAATCCATTTGCCAATAAAGCTCAGTATATAACGATAATGGAAGATTTATTCGGGCCATTTCTCGAGAAACACCTCTTTCAATAAAGGATTTATAAGAAATGTAGGACGATCTCTGCCCTTCAGTTAATTCGGTAACAACAAGAGAGGCAACTTCAGGCGGAAGTTTTTCTGATGAGGCTTGCTTATCTTTTAGATCTTGTCCTTTTATGTCTTGGGAAGCTGGAGTGTAAAACTCTTCCTTCATAACAGAATAACGCCCAGAAACTTCATTCATTCTTGCGGTTCTGTGCCTAACCCATTGCCTTGCGACGAATAATGGCATTTTAATGTGAAACAGGAGAACAACTTGTTCAAAAGGTGAGGTATGTCCATTACGATATAGATAGTCTATGAGTTTTTCATCATCACGTAAGGTCTTTTTGCTATTATAAGAAACACGAGCAGATTCAGCAATGCGTAAATCACTACCCATATAGTCCACAAGCCTTACAAACCCATGATCTAGGATAGGAATCTCTTTATCTAAAATCTCATCCGCTTCTAAACTAATGCAATGTGCCATACTGCGTGCGATTATAACATACCAAAGCAATAAAATCAATGTATCGTAAAGATTGCTTTTTCTTGCTAGATGGTCTAGTCTTTTAAAAGGGTGTTTTCCACAACTTTCAATATAACCGAAATTATAATTTGGCTATTTCTTCTTTTGTGTCTTGCCAGACGGACTTTTTCTTTTTATTTGCAATAAATTGTCTATTCTAGTGCTTTATGTAAGGGTAATGCCAGCCTAGCCTCTAGGCTGAGGACAAACTTTTCGCACCGGTCCAACGTCATTTAGGGGCTTTAGCCCCTAAAAAGCCCCGTCGTTGTTGACGAGCCTATAGTTTTTCAATTTCTTCTTGAGTGAGTCCTGTCATCTCCATAATAAAAGAAACCTCGCATCTAGCTTTTTTCATTCTGCGTGCTGTGTTAAAGCTTTCTTCTTCTCTTCCTTTCTCAATTCCTTTCTCAATTCCTTTCTCAATTCCTTTCTCAATTCCTTTCTTCATCCCTTTATTAAACTGGCTATTTGAAATTGAAACTATATCACTCTTTAACTTCATTCTCGATTCATACAATTTTTTCTCTGTTGGAGAAAGAGTTAATATATCTATTTTTTCATTTAATATTTTTAATACAGGTGAATTAGCTGCCAACATAGCACGTTCCTCCTTGCTATTAGAATCGATAAATAATAACCAACGAACCAAAGGATCATC
>CAJPOH010000030.1 GCA_905372205.1 uncultured Treponema sp. | reverse complement strand
GTTAATAGATTATTTATAAGAGACACAAACGTCATTGATGCTAATGAGGTGGTCTTGGCATTATTTGCTGGAACCAAGGTTTTTAAGGCAAGTGAGCCAACCTACGTTGAAGTTCGTTCTAATATGAATGCTATAAAGGAAGTTATCATTGATGAGAAGTCTTGCAACGTGCAATCTAAAAAAGATGAGAATGATGAGGATGTATGGTTTGCAAGTAGTTTTGTAACTGGAGTTCCTGATTTTCCAACCCCACCTAATCCTCCACAATTTAAAGATGTGGTAGTAACCATTGAACCTATAGATGAGGATACTTATCATTCTGTTGTATGGATATTTAAGCTAGTGCAAGATCGCAAAAAAACTTTAGATTTTGATTTAGAAGTTAACAACAAAAAATCTTATGAATTAGGAGATTTTATTGATAAGCTCGAAAAAGGTGAGAATCCAAATATTAGTGTAAATGGGAAGTTTTTGAACTTAAAAATTATTTGTGGAAACAAGGCTGAATATTCAAAAATTGAAAGCGTAAAAGTGAATGGAGATGATGCAGGTACGCCATTTATAATGGGTACACAATCAATTGTAAACTATTCTGTTCCTTTGACAACAGAAGAGAGCCAAATTGAAATAGTGATTGAGCCTAGCAAAACTGCAGGATTACCAAAGAGAACCTTAAAATTTAAGGCAAAGGGCGATGGAGTTTTTGAAAAACTAAATCCTTGTCTTGAAGAAATAAGTGGTGATAAAAACTTCTCTAATGATTTTTTACAAAAAATCATTTCTGGTCCAAAACCACTATTCAAGACAGCATCTAATACAGCAGATATTTTAATTTCATTGACATCTTACGAGTATGAGTTTTTGTGCAAAGAAGTTCTTATTAATGATGTTAAGACGAAGATTGACGAAACCTTTGAGCAAGTGGGAGGTATTCACTATTGGATTAAAAAGAGTATTCCTGTTGATGAAAATGCACCCAAAGATGTCAAGATAGAATTTGTTGGAAATAAAGCTGAAAACTTAAAATGGGAATTCCAAGTGCAAGGCGGTGGCGAAAAACCTAGTTTACCTAAATCAATGGCAAGATTAATCATTAATGGAAAAACAAACTATAAAGACCATGGAGGTATTCCTTTACCTCAAGATTTTATAGATCATTTAACTGACAAAGTTACTCCTCCAACTTTTGAATTTGTTGGAAATAACGTTCTTGTTAAGGCTGGAAGTATAGAAGAAGATGTGGTTGCAAAAGTAGTTTTTAAGATGGAAGGAGCAGAAGAAGAGAAAGAACCTATAAAAGATGGAACTAGATATTTTGCTAGCCACACATTTACTGTTTCTGATATGGCATCTCATCTTGTTGAATTAATTATTTATCCAAAAGATGCTGAAAAATATTCTCCACTTTTATATAATTTCAATATTAAGTCTACTGGTCAAAAAAAGCCTTTCCCTGCATATATTAAATTTTCTATTGATAATACTGATCAAAATTCGGGGTATAGGGCAACATTGAATGGAGAAAGCACTGTTATTGCTGTAGGAGATACAGGAAATGTGCTAAAAGAAATGGTAATAGGAGAAAAAGATAGCTCGGGTAATGTTACAAATTTAGCTACAGTTCAAGCAACAAAGAAATATTCATGGGGTACTTATCGAGAGGCTAGCTTTGAAGTAAATTTAACATCCGAAGAAAAACACTTTGTTATGAAAGCTATTCCAAATGATAGTAACGAATATGAAGAAGGTGTTTGTGAATACTTTTTGAAAGGCACAACTGTTGCAAAAGACAACGCAGAATTTGTTTTTGTTGGTGGGGCAACCCCTCGTGCTGTTTATGAAAATATTGACTGGATTGACGGTTTGCAAGGAATAACATCTGACGATTATGGTGCAAAAGCTGTTCTTATAACAGCACAAACAGTAAGCCCTAGAGCTACGGTACATTATAGAGTGGTTAGTCCTCTTGCTGACAAAGAAATTGAAGGTATGCCTGAAAAGATAATGACAAATAATGGTAAAGGTTTTCATACTGCAGAAAAAATTACGTTGTTTACAGATAAGCCGACAAAGGTAAAAGTTTGGGTAGTGGCAGAAGATGGAGTTACAATTGGAGAAAAACATATTGGTCTTTGGGATAGAATATATAATCCTGCTGGACTGTTTTATGGATATGAAGATAAAAATAGCTATGCAGACGAGGCCTATGATTTAATTGAATTTACCAATGCTCAATTACAAGCTGATAAAAAAATATACCTACTTTTTTCGGCAAGAAAAGAAGAATTGGGGTATGTCGTTCTAAAAGATGATGTTTCTCAGCATCAAGCTCCTTTTGTTAAGTTGGGAACTCAAAATGATTTAGATGTTTATAAAACATCTATTGATGTGTCTTCTCTTCTTGGTGCAGGAGCTCCTTCACACCTAGAAGCTATTTTAAAGATAAAAAAGAATGAGAAAGAATGTTTAACATATAAGGTGAAAATTAAGCTTAAGCAATAGGTAGTTTTGTTTGAAAGGGGTTCAAAGCTTTTGTATTGAACCCCTTTTTTTATAGAATATCAGGATATACTAGATGCTTGATTGTTTTATTGATACACCTATTTATAGCCTAACTTTAATACGAAGCTTTTTAACGCCACCAATAGCTAAAGTCCACAATTTGCTATCTTATAAAAATGAATGTATTATGTTATACTCTTGGAATAGTTTTATTTTGAGGTTTTTATGGCAATATCTGATAATATTAAAGAAATAAGAGAAAGAATGTTTAAAGCATGTCAAAAGTGTGGACGCAAAGATGATGAAGTGCGTCTTTTGCTTGCAACAAAAACCGTGCCTCCTAGCATTATAATAGAAGCTTTTAATGCAGGAGAAACTTTGATTGGAGAAAACAAAGTTCAAGAATTGGTTGCAAAAGCAGAAGAATTAAAGCCTTTTAAGCATGAAAGTCATTTTATAGGGCATTTGCAATCAAATAAAATAAAAGATGTCTTAAAATATGCTGATTGTGTGCAATCAGTGGATAGGTTGGACTTAGCTGAGAAGCTTGAAAAAAGGCTAGAAACAGAAAATAGAACACTTGATATTTTTATTCAAGTTAATACATCAGAAGAGGTAAGTAAATTTGGGTGCAAGATGGAGGAAGCTATCCCGTTAATAGAGCAGGTGTGCGAGCTTTCACATCTTAACATCAAAGGTTTAATGACAATAGGGCTTTTTTCAGATGATAAAAACTTAACTAGACCGTGTTTTAAGGCTTTGTATAAAATAAAGACTAAAGCTGAAAGCTTAAATTGCTTAAAGGTTAAGACATTAGAGCTTTCTATGGGGATGTCAGGTGATTTTGAAATGGCAATTGAAGAAGGTGCTACTATAGTTAGAGTTGGCACTAGCATTTTTGGTAAAAGAATATATCCAGATTCATACTATTGGAATGAGAATAAATAACTATGAAACATTTTTTTAAGATTTATTTTGTGTTTTTATTTTTGTTAGTTAATTTAAGTGCTTTTGCATTGCAAGAACGAACTGTTTCTCCTAGAACATGTTCCATAGAAGCTATGCTTTTTGGGGTTGATATAAGCATATCTTCTTATGATGGGCAAGCGATAAGCTATAGTGCAGACATAAAAAATGGCATGAAAGTTTCAATAATTGAAGATAATAATTGTCTAAGATTTAGAAACTCTCATCCTGTTAAGGGTAGAATTAAAGTTTTAGTTCCAAAAAATATGCAACTAGAAAGTTGCAGGGTCTACACGACTTCCTCTTCTTTAGATTTATCTGATATAAGAGCAATTTATTTTACTTCTAGTATGTGCGAAGGAAATGTTAATATAACTAGATCTATATTCAAAGTAGCTTCTTTGTGTGTTGCCTCAGGAAATGTTACGCTAGATGCAGACATAACTTCAACAGGTGATTTTTGTTTTAGCGAAGCAAAGGCAAATCTTGCATTGAAAGGTTTTCTTTCTGATTTTAATTTTTTCTACCCTTATGAGCTTTTTTCCTCTTGTCTAATTGATGGAAGAACTTGCACAGACAAGGATAAGTTTAGCACTGATAAAAAGAAGAAAAAGAGACTTGGAATCACTCAAACTAGCTCAAACACGGTCTTAAACTTTGTCGCACGTTAAGGGTATTTTCAAATAGTTTTGAAAGAAACAGAGAAAAACGCCTTTGCAAACTAATCAAAATGTTCTGTTTGGGGGGCTCTTTGTTTGGATGACCTTATTTTATAAAACCAAACACTTGAAGTGGTTTGATTCTATAACGCACTCTAACGTAAAGCCAAGCAAATATAAGTCCGAAGAAATGCCCCAAATGAGCAACTCCATCACTTCTAAATATTTGTAAGAATTCTAAGACAAAATATCCTATAATAAGAACTGCTGCAGGAATAGGAATTGCAAAATATAGATATATAGTGGAGTCAGGATATAACACGGCAAAAGCGAACATCACAGCATATAAAGCTCCCGATGCTCCCAAGACGTAGCTATAAATTCCTAAAAAGTAATAACATACACTCATAAAAAGTCCTGCAAGTGTTCCACATAGTAAATAGAACAACAAAAACTCTTTAGAACCCATTTTCCTTTCTATTGCAACGCCAAACCAAAAGATAGCTAACATATTAAAAAAAATATGCAAAAAACTTCCATGCAAAAACATATATGTAAATATTTGCCAAAACATTTTTCTTTCAAAAAAAAGATGTGGATTTAGTGCAAACCATTGCTCAATATAGACACCATGTTGTCTAAAATATTTTTGCAAAAAATATATGATTACGTTAACTAAGATGATATGGAGAGCAACATTATTATATGTATAAGAAAACGGCTTTCTAACAAAACTAAATACTTTCACTTAAATATTCCTCAAGATAAATTCTCTTCTGTTGCTATGTTTACTTGGTTTCTACCTTTTTGTTTGGAAATATACATTGCCATATCAGCCCTTTTTGTTATGCTTTTAGCATCGTCCTTTTTTGGTATGCAAGTGGCAATACCAATAGAAACGGTAACTTTTATTTCTACATCACCGTATTTAGTTGTGGTGTCTTCAATCTTTTTTAAGATACGATCTGCAACACGTTTAGCCCCTTCAATGCCCATACCAAACAAGGCCACAACAAATTCTTCGCCACCGTAGCGTGCAACAACATCGCTATTTCGTACACAAGATTTTATTATGTGTGCAACACTTGTTAGAATAACATCGCCACCGTCATGCCCATACGTATCATTAATTTTCTTGAAAAAATCTATGTCAATCATCAAAACAGAAAGGTGTTCTGTTTTTCTAAGAGATTCAATTTTTTCTTGTAAAACAGTAAAAAAGTAGTGTTTTTGTTTTAAGTGTGTCATTAAGTCTGTTGTGGACATTTCCAACAATTGCGAGTTGTTTATGGCGATACCAGCAAAAGTCGCAATACCTACAAGCATTTCATATTCATGGTCTATATATGTGTTGCTAATGTAACGTTTTCCTATAATCAAAAAACCTTCAAGCTTGTTTTTTGCTTTTAGAGGAACAAACAGGCTAGGTTCTAAATCGAGTAGTCTTGCAACTTGTTCATCTTCACCAAACTTTTCTCTAATAGTTTCGGCATCAAAATATGGTTTATTTGAAATATCAAGGTATTGTAAAAATGGATGTGACATATTTATCACAAAGCGTTCATCTATTGCAAAGCCAAAACCATAATAACATCTATTTAATACAAAGTCGTCATCATCAAAAGAATTACGGGTGAAAACAGCAACATCAGGAGTACTCATCTGTGCCATAATTGTGTAGAGAATCGAGTCTATCAATTTTGCAAAGCCAATCTGCGAATTGAGAGCCTTTGAGATTTCCAACAATTGTTCTAAGTCAAAAACTCTTTTTTCATAATATTCAATCTTAGCTTCCAAAGAAACATCATCTTGAGATGTTTGCAATACTTTTTTGCTATTCTTACCCTTTGATTTAAGCATATCTTACACCTCCGATGACGACTAGGTTAGCTTGTTATTTTCATATGCTCTAAGACTACGTAAGTTTTTATTATTTCTACAAAACTACTAAATCTTTGCATACACCTTTCAAACTCTGCATAACTTTCTTTATTCTTTATCGACATACTCAATGCTCTTATATTAGTGATATACACAGGAACAGCCTTTTTTGAATCTTGAATTAAGACTTCGCAAGCCTTAAACAAATTATAGTATGCTTGCCCAGCTTCTTGGCAAAGCCCCCTTGCAGCATTATTTGCTTCATCAATTATTCTTGAAAGTTGCTTTCTAAAATCACCACCCTTACTGATTGCTTCAAGATAGCCTTCTAATGAAACAATACTACAATTTCCTTTTTCATCAAACTTTGATTCAAACTCTAAAATCTTTTTTGATAAGTTTTCGCAATAGTAATAAGGTACGCCTAGAGTATCCTGAAAATCACGATTTTGAAAATAGCCTTCCACCATAACTTCTCTCAAAAATACACTGATAATTCTTTCAAAATAGACCAAGTTAAATGTTTTGATTACTTCTAGTGGACGCACCCAGTCAAAAGACATATGAGTTAGGGTTTGGATATGAGTGTTTACTTCATCATTATATGCAGAAACACGACGTAATGTCTCTTTGTTAAAAGTAGCAGTTATTAAAGCAGAGACATCTTTATCTTGTTTAAGTTTAGTTAGTTTTTTTGTGGACGCATTAAAAATCTCAGATGCACGTTCTTTATATTCTGCTATATTAGACCTTGGTTTAGTAGGTTTAATAGCTTCTTCAAAGTTAGGTTCTTTTTTGAGTATCTTAACAAGATTTATCAAAGTGCCACGTTTTAGAGTGGAATTTAATACAAATTCAATTTCCTTAAAGCATGCTTCTATTGTAACATCGCTTAATTTTGCTTCATCTGGTAGTAGAGAATTGAGTAGTGTAAAGCCATCAATTAGATCATCATCAAGAACAACCTTTGATATGAGAAAATTCAAGTCTAAAATATCTTGAATAAGTTCTTCTCCTTTCACTTGTCCAAAGTTATAATTGGGAAGAAGAACGTCTTTACCAACAACTGCCTCAAAAGCAGAATCGAATTTTGCAAATAGCTTATTAAAGTTATAGTTCAAAAAATCAAAAAACGTAAAGAGTCTATCAATTTTCTTGTCTATGGCAAATATTTGATCTGTCTCTAAAGAACGCATAAAGATGGTAAATTCTTTCTTTTGTGCTTGTATTGCATTATCAAATTCGTCTCGATTAAGATTATCCAACATCTTTGCCCTATTTTCGTAAGACAGCATTTTTTTTGTTTGCACTTGTTCATAAGAAAACTCATGTTCAAGAAGCATATCCTGAAACTTTGAGGAAAGACGGATATCTTTTGAGGCTATCGTATTTGATAAAACTTTTTTTATAGGTAAAATTTGTTGATAGAGTTGAAATACAATAGTCGCAAAGCCCGGCAAGATAAATCCATCTCCACGATAGATACTGGGTCGTATTTTTTTTACTTCTAGTTCTGCCATCTTCAAATAACGCTTTTGCTGATAATCAGGAGAAGAAGGAAAAAATACAGACATTAAAAAGTCTCTTATAGAATTTAATATGTTATTAAGAAAGCCCATAGCGACTTTTATGCTATTTCATATTATATAAAAAGTCAACGTACTAAGTTATGGTTGAATTTGAGTAAAATAGTTTAAAAGTGCCTTTTTTGATGTTACTTTTGCATAAAGAATAAGGTGCATCAATATACATCGAAAGAATTTAGTGAATATTGCAGATATTATGGAATTACTTCAGGTATTCCGCACTAGTCCACTACACTAGCTTTCGCCACGATTGTGTTGCATCTCAAAACACGCATGTATTGCGATGCAATTCTGTACAGAATGCGACCTCGTTCCTGTACAGAACACGGACGCAATATAGCAGGGTTTGCACCTCGTTGCTGTACAGAATGCGGTCGCGATATAGCGGGGTTTGCACCCCCAATGCTGTACAGGATGGACTCAGTACATTGTGAGGATTTGTCTTAAGACAAATCCTCATTCTAAGGAATTGTTA
>CAJPOH010000029.1 GCA_905372205.1 uncultured Treponema sp. | reverse complement strand
ATATTAGTCTGCAAAGGTTGCTTGTTGAAAACAAATCCGTGTTAGAAAAAATGGATGATAAATTGGTTTGTGATGTTGGTAAAATAAAAAAATATACTGTTTTGTTGACGGTGATTCCAAAGAATAGAAATGCTGTGAATATTACAGTTGAAGTAAATGGTAATACTATTGGCGGAGTCATTCCTAATTTTAGATGTGGTTTAGCGGATGGGGATAATGAGATTAAGGTTATTTCGACATCAAAAAAGGATGCTTCAAACAAAAAAATATACACAATTAAGCTTAATAAACAAAAATCAAATGCTTCAGATGAAGAATCTTCAAAACTTAGGGAATTAAAGGTTGATGGTAGTGACATTATATCCTCACTAGGCACAAGTAATGTGGCAAAACTTCCCGATGTCGCAGAAACTAAGGATAAGGTTCAACTGTATGTTCTTCCATATAATGCAAGTGCAGAAATAGAAGTTACAAACGCAGAAGCTAGTGTTTCAAAAATAAATACAAACACATATGATGTTAGTTTAGCTTTTGGTTTAAATGATATTTGTGTGATTATCTCATCAGATGCTGAAGGAGATAAGTTGCATATTATTAAAATATATCGTGAAGAAGACTTAAATCTTAGATCGTTTAACGTTGATGGCATTGAATATTGTGAAAATGGTAGGATTAAACAGAATACAATAAGATTTGAAGCAGAAAAAACTGAGGCGAAGGTCAGTGTGCAAGCAAAGCTTGATGATGCAACTGTTGTCTTAAAGCACAATGGAAATGAAGTTGTAGCTAAAAATGGTTTTTATAAGGTTGTGCTAGAACTTGGTGGAAATGGAATTGAAGTGATTGTTAAAGGAAAGGGAGGAGCGAGAAGCAAAAGCCATACTGTTACTTTTATGAGACATTCTCCTTCTTCCGGTAATGGAAAGTTGCTAATATTGAGAGCTGATGGTGAAGATTTGTTGCATCGCCTTTTAAAAGACAACATTGTTGTGCTAACGCCTTGCAATAATGATAAGACTTCGTTAAAAGTTGAGGCTAGGGCAAAAGCAGGTATTACTATAAAAGTGTTGGTTAATGATGCAGTGGCTTCTGGGGATGGAATTTATAATGTGAGCCTAAAAGAAGGACTTAATAAGATTGCAGTTCAGTTATATAGTGGTTCTAGCCGAGTAGATTTATATTCTATTTTTATAACAAGATATCCTAAACAAGAAGAACCTAATGCACCAACGAGCGAAGAAGTGCAAGTGTCTTTAGTGCTGTCTGATGGTGTTAATGGCTCACCTGTAGATGGTTCTTACGTCAATATTTTTAAAACAAAAGAGCAAGGAGCAAATCCTCTCAAGCATGTTTTAATTAGGAACGGAAAAGCCAAAGTTAATTTGAACAAAAATGAGTTTTATGATTTTAAGGTGGAAGGCAGAGGTAGTGATACGGAGCAAACTCGTTATGCAGCATCTGACGTAATTTCTTATTATGTTGGTGAGAGCACAAATATTATTCCGATTATACAATTTCCATTACAACGCATTACACGTCCTGCTATCTCTCCAGTAATAAAAGAATTTGAATATGATGGTATTGTATTACAAGCGGGCGAAGTTAAATCTATAGATCGAATGGGAAATGTTAGCATCAAAGTATTGACAGCAGCACCTATGGAAAAACTAGATTGGAGTTCTCCAGAACCCATGCTTGGTGTTGGTTTTGTGCCTACTAATGATATTGCAAAAAACGAGGGGGTTGTATATGCCTCGCAATCAGGAACTATATCTAAAAATCCAGATGGAAAATATGAGTCTAATTGGAGATGGTCTTCTCTAGGTGGTATGAAATTGATAAAAGGAGATGAGGCAGATATCGTTGTTGTTTTATATGATGTGGCAAATAATAGGCTGGAATATCATGTACGTTTTAAGATAGCTGATCAGACATCAGAAGACGAATCCATTAATGTGAGTGATTTTAATATGGATTTTACTGTCTATCCAACTTCTTCAAGTATTTTTTCTATTGGGAAAGATGAGCTTACAAACAATTCTTCTCATTATTCAAATGAGCTATATTTTAAGGTGAAAAAAGGTGTTAGCCATGTAAAATGCAAGGGTTTTGATATTTATAGAAAATGTGAAGAGGAAGACTCAGAATTTAAGCTAGTTAAGCATTTTGTATATAATCTTCCAAAAGCTTCAGGGGGTTATGGAAGTGATGCTTACCATATACTAAAAGACAATGATGGTGTGCTGGAAGAAGAAAAAACTTATCAATATAAGATTGTTGCTTACACAGAAGATGATAAAAAAACTAAGTTAGATGCTTCACCAATGTTAAAGATTAAAGTTCCGAAGAGTACTTCGTTATTATTAGATTATCCTGTAAAAACCTCTATTTCACTTACGGACGCTCAGAATATGGACTATGTTTTTAAGCTATCTAACCCTAAAATATTAGAAACTGCTAAAGAAATAAAGTTGGGTTTTTTGATTTCTGACAGAACTGGGGTTGTACATTATGCTTCAAAATTTAAATATGTTTTCGATGATTCTAATGGCAAAGATGAGATTTATTTTGCAACACTTCAAGATGCAGATAAATATCAGGGGTATTATTATGGAACTAAATACTCTATAAAGCGAAATAAAATAACTAGTAAGTCAGTGGAGAATCTAATAAAAATTGATAAAGCTACAGGTACTATAAAACTCACAAAAGATTTTACATCTCTTTCTCAGGCAAGTTTAGTGGATTCGAAAAGAATTTCATACACAAAGGGAACAGCATTTTATTGGGATATTCTTGACTGGGGGGTAAGTGAATACAGTGATTTTGATGATTTACCAGTGAAGATTATCAGTAAGAAAGAAAATGGAGTTACTATAATTAGCATTACAAATGATGAGCGTAATGGAAATAATGCTTGGAATGGTCGGGCTGAGTTTAGTATAAAGTTTAACTAAGAGGTTTTTATGAAAAAAATATGTGCATTAATTTTAAGTGTGTTGCTTTTTTCCTGTGCTAGCAATACTTCTCCTAACGGATATAGAGATGAAACTTATGAAGTAACCCAAGAAAGAGCTTTTTTAGGTTATGATTTAGACAAAGTTTATGATAGATCTATAAACATCAAAGTACATGCAAATAGTAATAATGAGATGGATGAATTTGTATCTTCATTAAAAGATTTTGATGTTGTTGAAAAAACTCGTATGGAAGGTTTTAGAGAAGGAGAAATGTTTGTTACAGTTAAAGCTAATAAAAATTATCCTGAAACATTGAAGAAAATACGGGAGCTTTCCAATGTTTTTTATGCTGAGCCTGACTACAAGATGAGCATAATTGACAACTTTTATGAGCCATCTCCAGTTAATTCTATTATTTCTCCTTTTGGTTTATCTGAAGGCAATCTTGATCAAGACCCAGTAGGTGATTATAAAGAATATGCACTTGCTATCACAGAAGCTTTACGTGCTTATGAAGAAATTGGTTATGGGGATCATACAGTTTGGGCAGGAATAGTAGATACTGGCACCAATGGAAACCATGAAGACTTAAAATATAAAAATGGAGAGCGTGTTGTCCAAGTATTGAAAACTGCTTTTGGTGGTTACTATGGTAATCAAATAGAAGAGGTTTCTGGTGGAAACAGCGATACTGAAATTCGAGAAGGTGGACATGGTACTCATTGCACAGGTAGCATTTGTGCTGTTGGAAATAATGGAAAGGGCATGGCTGGAGTCGCTTGGAAAAATGTAAAATTTGCTTCTTATAAAGGTCTTGAGAGAGGTGGCGGAAGTCCATCTTCGATATATGGTTCCTTAAAAGATTTGACAGATACAGTTAGGAACAAAGTTTCTCAAAAACAACAAGCAACAATACCTGTTAATATGTCTTTAGGAGGACCAGTTGCTAGTATCTATGCTATAGAAGCTTTGAATTATGCTCTTTCTAAAGGTGTTTTAGTTGTTGCAGCTAACGGTAATGAAGGACAGTTTTTGCCTTCTTATCCTACAGCATGTCCTGGTGTCTTGTCTGTTGGAGCTAGTGGTGATGATGATAAAAAAACAGGTTTTAGCACTGCTGGTTCGTGGCTTAATGTTGTAGCTCCTGGCTTAAATATAATAAGTCTAGGACATACTTCGACAAAAAGCTATGTTTATATGTCAGGTACTTCTATGGCAACTCCTTTTGTTACAGGAGTTGTTGCTTATCTTCTTTCTTTTGATCCAACTTTGACACCATCACAAATCATTGCAATTTTGGAAAAAACTGCGGATAAAATTGATGTTCACAATCAAGACCCAGTAGGCAAATATGACGAAAATGGTTTTTCTGATTGGTATGGGTATGGAAGAGTGAATGTTTATAAGGCAGCTAAAATGGTTAAGGAAGGAAATGTTCCTAAGGTTGGGGAAGAATATGTAGAAACACTTTTGACTGTAAATGCTCCTGCAAAAAACAGAATAGTGTATGTTTATGACAAAAATACTGGTGTTTTAGTTACTATGTCTATTTCTTATGGATATCCTGCACGTACTGAATTTAGAGGACTGCGACCTGGCTCATATAATATTGTTTGTAGTAATAATGTAAAAGAAGTGACTATTGGTAATGATAAGGATGTTACAGTGGCATTTTAAGTTGTTGATAAGCCCTAATAGTTCTTTTTTAGAGTATTAGGGCTTTTTTATAATTAAAAATGTTTGTTGATGTGCATAATCATGTTTTAGATTACTTAGAAGAGTTAGGGCAAGAAGGGATTGAGGCTTTATATCCTTCAGATTTTTCTATATCTTTTTGTACATCTTCTAATGAAAGATTAAGATTTCTAAAGCAAAAAGAAATCTGTGATGCTTTGCCTACTAATATCAAGCCATATTATTCTTTTGGGATTCACCCACAAGCCCCCACTAATTATGAGTTGCAATTTTTAGAAGAACTATTGAAAAAAAAAGAAATTGTGGCAATAGGTGAGTGTGGGTTTGATCTTTTTAATGAAAACTATAAAGCAACTTTTGAAGTACAAAAAGAAGTATGGAATGCTCAATTAGAACTCAGTATCAAATATCAAAAACCATTAATCGTTCATTGTAGGAAAGCTTTGCATTTAATTTTTAGCTATGTAGGTAGTTTAAAGAAAATAAAAGCTGTTGTCTTTCACGGTTGGTCAGGAAGTGTAGGGGAGGCCTCATCTTTATTAAAGAAAGGGATTAATGCCTATTTTTGTATTGGTAAGGCTCTTTTAAGAGGACAAAACTCACAAATAGAAATGGCTAGTTCTTTTGATATTTCGAGAATACTCACAGAAACCGATGCTCCTTATATGAGATTAAAGGAAGAACCTTTTTCGTCTTTAACTGATATAGTGCAAGTGGTAAACGAAATAACTAAATTAAGAAAAATAACAGAAGAAGAATTGAACGATATTCTTTTAACCAATTTTAAGGAGGCATTGATTAATTGTGACTTGCAAAGCCCGAAGGGACTTGAAAAGCTCTTTAGAGATGAGCGAATTAATCGCATGTCTCCTATGAATCCTTAGCCTTTCTCTTCGAGCTTTTCAAGTCGATAAGTTACCATCCAACCATAACTTATGGCAACTTGAGAAAGTGAGGGATACCGCCAGCGTAGCTACTAGGCTAACGCATGAATTAAATGCTAGCTTTGACACGTTGCGATAGCGAATGCTATCGCATTGAAATAAATTTCCTTACGTCGCCAACCCTTTAGGGTTGGACACGTTGTGGCTACGGCTGTAGCCACATTCCAATAAACTTCCTTACGCCGCCACTCCGTAAGGAGTGGTTGCTACGCTAGCAGTACGCCTAGTAGCTGTCGCTGGCAGTAGCCTAGCTTTAATTCATGCGTTCCTTAAGATTATGCCGATAGTATAAACTAGATTTATTTAAGTTTTGCTATTATTCAAATTATTATGTATAATGATAGAGCGGAGAGGATGCAATAGTTGTTTTCATTTTAAGGAGGAAAATATGAAAAAACCTATTATTGGGATAACTGGAAGCATTTTGTTTGAAAGTGGTTCAGGTCTTTTTGCAGGGTACGAAAGGATGTATACAAATGCAGATTATGTTACCTCAGTATTGAATGCAGGTGGCATTCCTTTGATGATGCCAGCCATTGAAGATGAAGGTGCAATTAAAGCACAATTAGAGGCTGTGGATGGCGTAATTATTATGGGGGGCTATGATGTTGACCCAGTATATTTTAATGAAGAACCATTGAATTGTTTGGGTGAGATTTTGCCAAAACGAGACATCTTTGAATTAGCTTTACTAAAAGAAGCCATGAAGATTAAAAAACCAGTGTTGGGAATTTGTAGAGGAATGCAGATTATGAATGTGTGCTTTGGTGGCTCTTTATATCAAGATATTTCATTGATTAAGCGAGATATTTTGATTCAACATAATCAAAAAGCTAGACCTACTTGCAGAACTCATTCAATTTTAACAGAAGACGATTCTAAAATGAGGCAATTTTTTGGCAAGGAAGACAAAGTGAATTCCTATCATCATATGGCACTTAAAGATATTGCAAAAGATTTTAGAGTTACAGCTAAAGCACCTGATGGAATTGTTGAGGCCATTGAATACATAAAAGATGGGTTTATGATGGGAGTTCAGTTTCATCCTGAAATGTTGGCTCGTTTTCATGAGGCTTCAGGTAAGCTATTTGAAGAATTGGTTAAAAATGCTAATAAGCAATAATTTTTTAAGGAGGTGTGGTATATGAGTGATAAAAACAAATTAGGTTTGTTGAGCATTTGTCTTTTAGGTATCAATGCTATTGTTGGGAGCGGTATTTTCCTGCTTCCTGGTAAAATTGCAAAAGAAGCTGGTATGTGGAGTATTGGGGTTCTTCTTTTTGATGCCTTTTTGGTGTTGTTAATAGCACTATGTTTTGCTGAGGCAGGAGGACTTTTCAAAAAAAATGGTGGTCCTTATGTATACGCTAAGGAAGCATTTGGTGAATTTGTTGGGTTTGAAGTGGGCTTTATGAAATGGGCAATTATGCTCATTGCTTGGGCTGCAATGGCAGTAGCTTTCTACACAGCACTTTCTACTGAGTTTCCTATTCTAAAGACTCCCGAATATAAGAACATTATATCAGTTGCTCTTATCGCGATTCTTACTATCATGAACTTACTTGGTGTGCGTATTTCTAAAATATTGAATAATATTGTTACTCTTGCAAAGTTGTTGCCACTCATCTTTTTCGTGCTAGTTGGAGTGTTCTATGTAAAAGGTTCAAACTTTTCTCCAATGGAGGCTGTTCCTCCCATTACTTTCATGAGTTTTGGAACAGCAGCTTTGATAGCCTTCTATGCTTTCACTGGTTTTGAAAGTATTGCTGTAGCTGCTGAAGATATGGAGAATGCAGAACGCAATGTGCCTCTTGCAGTTATACTGGTTATAGCGGGCGTTTCTCTTTTTTACCTACTCATAGTAATTGTAAGTATTGGCATTTTAGGTGGGAATTTACCAAAAAGTGATGCACCTGTTGCAGAAGCCGCTGGTATTTTTATGGGGCCTATTGCAAAAGCTATTGTTTCTGCTGGAACTTTAATCTCTATAGGAGGCATTAACTTGGCTTCGTCTTTTTTAGTACCTCGAAGCTCGGTAGCTCTAGCTGATGATGGCTTTTTACCTAGCATTATGAAAAAGAGAGATAAAAAAGATGTTCCATACATTTCTGTAATAGTTTCAGGTATTCTCACAGCACTCATTTGTCTTACAGGCTCTTTTACAACTTTGCTTTCTATTTCTGTTGTTTCTCGTTTTGCACAATACATTCCAACCTGTCTTGCAATTATAGTATTTAGAAAACAGGGCAGGGAAGGTACTTTCAAGATTCCATTCGGGGCAGTTGTTCCTATTCTTGCAGTTATTATAAGTCTCTGTCTATTAGGGAATTCAGCTTATAAAGAACCTTCTAAAATTATCATCGGTCTTGGTGGCTTAGTAATTGGTGCTGTTTTATATTTTGTGATGAAGGTATTAAACAAAAATAAAGTTTAAGACTTTCTTTTATTTAGTTTAAAAAGTATACCTAAAGCTTATCTTCTAAATTATGTGGCTTTTGGG
>CAJPOH010000028.1 GCA_905372205.1 uncultured Treponema sp. | reverse complement strand
TTTTTACGTGATACACAGAAATTATTTCGGTTAGATTTAACGTGATACAATTCGACATCTTGACAAACTTATATATGTTTTATAGAATGCCCCCTAGTTTTTGCCAACTTAGCTCAGCTGGTCCAGAGCACGTGATTTGTAATCTCGGGGTCTAGGGTTCGAATCCCTAAGTTGGCTCGTTGATATGGGGAGATTCCCGAGCGGTCAAAGGGGGCAGACTGTAAATCTGTTGGCTCCGCCTTCCAAGGTTCGAATCCTTGACTCCCCATTTTTTTTCCAAAAAACCTTATAAAAAGTTCTTTTTGTTGTATAATGATTGTTGTGTCTTTTTTGTTTCAGTGTAACTTAAGAGTTTTTGTTTTTTCTTAGGTTAAAAATAAAAAGAGCTATTATACGAAAATTATAGTATTTTTAAGGATTTTAAGAGGTTTTATGCTAGTGCGTTTTTGGGGGGTTAGGGGATCTATTCCCAGTCCTATAACATCAGAAGAAGTACAAAGTAAGATAGTAGCAGTAGTGCAGCGAATATCTAAAAAAGATGTTGTTTCTATTAAAGCCAAGGAGAGATTTCTGTCTTCTTTGCCACAATATCTATTTGGTACTGTTGGCTCTAACACTGCTTGCGTAGAAGTAGAAACGGATGCGGGTGATACCTTGATTTTTGATGCTGGTACAGGCATTAGAGAGCTTGGGATTGCATTAACAAATCGCGTTAATTATGCAAGTAAGAATACCTATCACCTTTTTCTTTCACACTTCCATTGGGATCATATACAGGGTTTGCCTTTCTTCAATCCTGCTTTTGATCCTAAGAATACCATCATAATATACAGCACAAAAAAAGATTGCCAGAAGTTTTTAGAAGAGCAGATGAAATATCCATATTTTCCTATAAGTATGTTAGGAGAAGATGGTTTTAATGCCAAAATAGAATTTAGGTATATAGCACCAGATGAGAAGAAAATAAAGGTAGGAAATGTTGAAGTTGGCTGGCATAGAGTGCGTCATCCTGGCGGTTGCACATCTTACTCTGTTATAGAAGGTGATAGAAAGGTTATATATTCAACTGATACAGAACTTAAAACCAGGGATTTTGAGGATAAGGCAGATAATATTGATTTTTATACAAATGCAAATATGTTTATTGTTGATGCTCAGTATACTTTAACAGATGCATTGGCAAAAAAAGGATGGGGGCATTCAACTTATTCAATAGCCATTGATTTTGCAATCAAATGGAAAATAAAAAACATTGTTCTCTTTCATCATGAACCAACATATAATGATAGAAAGATTCTTTCTTTTAAGCGGAATGCAGATTGGTATAAGGAGTATCCTAACGCTGAGGAATTGTCTATATTTGTTGCACAAGAAGGGATGGAAATAAACGTTTAATGTTTATGAAAAAAACTAAGTTATTTTTGTTATTTATATTGTTATTTGGAATTGTGCTTTTTTTGCCTAAATACCTTGATTCTCCTGTCAATTCTAGTGGAAAAGATGTAATGGTTGAATTTAAAGTTGATAATGGAGAAACTTTAAGGTATGTGATTAAAAGATTAAAGGCTGAAAACCTTATTCGAAGTGAAACATATGCTTTAGTTTATGCAAAATGGAAAAACTACAGCATTAAAACAGGAATATATGAGTTTTCACGTTCTTTTACTACCCATAAGATACTTGCTCTTTTAGTGAGAGGAGGTCGAGAGGAAACAATTAAGATTACTATTCCCGAAGGTTTAACTATTAAAAAAACAGCACATCTTTTTGAAACAACGGGACTTTTTACTGCTGAAGACTTTATAAAAGTAGCAAATGATGAAAAATTGCTAAAAGAATGTGGCTTTCCATTTAAGACTGCTGAAGGCTTTTTGTTTCCTGATACATATCTTTTAACAAAAAAAAATGATGCCAAGGATGCTTTAAAAATGATGTTAAAGAACTTTTTGAACAAGGTCTCTTTAGTTTCTAACTTTCCTAAAGATAGTGAAGAAATATACAAAAAAGTGTGTTTGGCTTCTATTATTGAGCGAGAATATCAGCTTGATGAAGAAGCTCCTATTATAGCAGGAGTTTTTATAAATAGATTAAACATTAAAATGCCTTTGCAGTCTTGTGCAACGGTAGAATATATAATTACAGAGATACAGGGAAAACCACACCCTAAAAGGTTATTTTGGGAAGATATTCGGCTTGAAAATGATTATAATACCTACATACGTCAGGGATTGCCACCATCTCCAATAGCAAATCCTGGTCTTGTTTCACTAAAGGCTGCTTGCAATCCCAAAAAAACAGACTATCTATATTTTCGTTTAGTGGATGCTAAAGCAGGTCGTCATGCTTTTTCTACCAATGTTAGAGATCATAACAAGATTGGTAATGCCTATCTGTTAAAAAATTAATATTTTCAGAACGTTATTGCATAAGAGAAAAGAATGCCACGTGTAAAGAATAGTTCAATAGCAGAGTTAACAGAACGCCTTGACATGAAAGCTATTGTTGAAAACTATATTAAGCTTGAAAGAAAGGGTGATAAATGGTGGGGATGTTGTCCCTTTCATGGAGAGAGGACTCCATCATTTAATATAGACACTGAAAAAAAAGTGTATTATTGCTTTGGCTGTGGAAAAGGTGGATCTGTTATAAATTTTGTGATGGAGATAGAGAAGCTAAATTTCTTAGCAGCTATTGAATTTATTGCGAAAAAAATTGGTTTTCATTTGCAATATGAAGAAGATGGAAAGTATGAAAAAATAAATGACGATAAAAAAGCTATTCTTGAACTATATTCTAAAGTGGCAAATCTCTTTCATTCAATTCTAATTTCATATCCACAAGGAAAAGATGCCTTAAAATACTTAAAAAATAGAGGAATTACTAGTGAGACAATCGAAAAATTTCAATTAGGGTTTGCTCCTAAGGAAAAAACTTGGTTGTATAATTTTTTACTAAAAAAGGCCTATAGTCCTGTTTTTTTAGCTAAGACAGGTTTGTTTTCTTCCAAAAATAATAGAATTGCTTTTTTTTCAAATAGGATAATGTTTCCAATATTTGATCGTTATGGAACGCCTATAGCATTTGGTGGACGCATTTTGTCAGAAGATGGACCAAAATACTTAAACACAAAGGATATGGAACAGTATAAGAAGGGAAATGCTTTGTTTGCTTTTTCTATTGCTATGAAAGGAATTAGAGAAAAAAAAGCTGTCGTTCTTTGTGAAGGTTATATGGATGTTATTTCATATCATCAAGCTGGAATTTCTAATGCTGTAGCCCCTTTAGGAACTGCATTAACTGAAGAACAAGTGAAAATACTCAAAAATCTTACAGATGTTTTTTATCTTTCCTTTGATAGTGATGAAGCAGGTCAAAAAGCTACATATAAGGCAATTTTAATGATTAGACAATTTCAAGGAGAGGTGCACATCATAAACATAAAAGGAGGAAAAGACCCTGCAGAAATACTACAAAAAGATGGGGGGGCTACCTTGTCTTTATTACTTAAAAATGCTATAATCGATGTGGAGTACCTTTTGCATCTAGCTTCTATTAAATTTTCGGATAATAAAGTTCAAGCAATATCTTTTTTGTTTCCATATATAAAGTCGTTGGTTCAAGCTGTATATAGAGAGGATGTTATTAAAAAGATTGCAGTCTTTTTTCGTGTCACGGAGACTTCTATATTATCGGATTATAATAGATATTTAGAAGATGAAGGTGGATTTTATAAGAAAAAAAAAGTTATGCAAAGAGCCATCGATAATTCCCTTCCATTAATGAAAACAGCAGAGATGAGGCTTCTTCTTTCTGTGGTTGTTAATAGGAGGCTTTTTGTAGAATTACGTTCTGAAGTCAGATTAGAAGATTTTGAAGATGTAATTGCTAAACAGTTGTATATTGCATTGGAAGAATGTTTTAGGGAAGGCAAGGAATCTTTTGATGATCTTATTAGTAAATGTGAAAGTCCAGAGTTGCAAAAACTAATAACACAAGTTATAAATACGGAGGAGTTTTCGAAAGAAAATAGTGAGAATATCTTAGAAGATGGTATTAAATTAATTGGCTTGAATAAGCTAAAAAAAAGAAGACGATATGTCGTAAATAGGCTTCATATATTGTCATTAAAGGATGATGGCAATGATAGAGAAGTTCAAGATTTGTTAATGGAAAAAAAAGAGCTGGATGATCAAATTTCTAATATCAGGTAAGGAGAGAAAATGAAAGGAAGAGAACAATTAAAGGAAAATATTTTTTCAAATTTGGTGTCTTATGCGAGGTCTAAAGGTTCTTCTATTACAATGGACGAAATGAATGAAATAATAAGTAGCAACATTGCCACTGAACATATAGCAGAAGTAATTGAACTTTTAGAAGATGAAGGAATTATCGTAGTTGATAGAGAAACTGAAAAAAATATACAGAAAGAAATAGATGAGTTTTCTTTGTATGAAGATGATTATGTAGAAAATTATGAAGATGCAGAAAAGGTTGACTATCTTTTTGATAACGAAGATGATATACCCATAGCTGATAAATCTCCTGTGGAAATGGCTTTTGATGCTATAAAGATAAAGCCTCAGCTCCAAAAAGAGAAAACACCTAAAGAAAATGAAATCAAATTATTAAAAACTTCTAAAGATGTTACAATGGATGACCCTGTGAAGCTTTATTTGCATGAAATAGGCAAGGAACATCTTTTGAATGCTGATGAAGAGGTTAGGCTTTCAAAGGAAATGGAAGAAGGTGAGAATATCATCAATGCTGTAATTCAAAATTCAGGTGTTTTGATTTCTGAATTTTACACTATAGGACAGAAAGCTTTTGCAAAAATTGACCCTGCTGAAGGAAATAAACCTAGAAAAGATTTAAGTGATGAAATTGCAGAAAAGAAAAGATTAAGACAGGTATATGGTGATATATTAAAGCCAATTTATTCAGATATAAAACAGTATCTTGCAACTAAAAAACATTATTATGATAGAGAAACTTTAAGTAGCTTTATGGAAAATGAAGAGTTGATGGCTATAAGACGAAAACTTTTGAATGCTTTTAGTAAAATATACCTAGAGACGGAAGAGATTGATGCTTTTTCTGGTAGATTTATTATGGTAGCATCTAAAATAAAAGAATATCAGACTAAAATGGAAAAAAAAGAGAGGCAACTTAAAATTTCTTCATACACAGGGCTTAGAAAGCTTGGAAAAAGACTTGCTATGTCTAAGGAAAGAGAAAAACTAGAGGCTGAACTTGATATGCCTTGTAATGATATAAAAGAGGTGTATACTCAGATACAAACACTTGTTAGAAAAATTAAGAGATTTGAGTATGATTTTGAGGCAAGTGTTGAAGAAATTATTTCTCTTTCTCAAGAGATAAGGCGTGGAAGCAATATGCTAAAAAAAGCTAAAGATAAGTTGATTAGTGCAAACCTACGCCTTGTGGTTTCTATTGCTAAAAAATATATAAATAGAGGATTGCAGTTTTTTGATCTAGTGCAAGAAGGAAATATAGGTCTTATAAAAGCTGTTGAGAAATTTGAATATAAAAAAGGATATAAATTTTCTACTTATGCAACATGGTGGATAAGGCAAGCAATTACACGTTCAATATCGGATCAAGCAAGAACTATTCGTGTTCCTGTTCATATGATTGAACAGATAAACAAAGTTAATAGGGAGGCTAAACAATTGTTACAAAAACTTGGACGAGAGCCTTCTGATGAAGAAATTGCACAGCAGCTAGGTTGGGCAACTGATAAGGTTAAACTAGTGAAAAATGTTGCTAGGGAACCAATTTCGTTAGAAACACCAATTGGAGAAGAAGAAGACACTATGCTTAGTGACTTTATTGAGGATAAATGTGTGGAAAATCCTGCGGAACTTGCAGAACATAAACTATTGAAAGAAAATATTGAGTCAATTCTTTCTACTCTTCCAAAGAGAGAAAGAGAAGTTGTTGAAATGCGTTATGGTATAGCAGGTGGTTATCCTTTAACTCTTGAGGAGGTTGGTCTTTATTTTGAAGTTACAAGAGAGAGAATAAGGCAGATAGAGGCTAAAGCACTAAAAAGGTTGAGATTACCTAAAAGATATAGTAAATTAAAGGATTATCGTGATAATTAAGGGAGGAACCATGGTAAGCAGTGAGTATTTTGAATCGTTAAAGAAAATGCAAGAGATTCTTGCTAGGAAGAATGAGCTAGAGCTTGAAATAGTTGCAGCCCCTGATGCTTTAACCAATAGGAAAGCACTTTTGGAAGATCTAAAAGCGAGATATATCGAAAAAGATAAGCAATCAGAAGAATTGAAAACAAAAATAGCTTTGTTAAAAGCTGATCTTTTTGCAACAGAAAGTAAAAAAGAAAGTTCTGAAAAAGCTATGGACAATATCAAAACACAACGTGAATATGAAACTCTTGAAAAAGAAATTGATGAAGCAAATAAAAAGGCTTCTGAAATAAGAAAAGAGTTGCAAGGGCTTGAAGTTGCTTTTAATGATTTGGATGCTAAGATAACTCAAAACCATGAAGAAATAGAGCAAACTGAAAGCTGGATAGCTGCAAAAGCTGAAGAAATGGACGTTGAAATTAAAAAGATGGAAGAAGAACTTGATAGGCTGAAACAAGAAGAAAAAGAAATTTGCCCTGATATGCCCGAAAGTGAAATATTTAAATTTGAACGTATCATAAAAAATAAAAAAGGTCAGGGGATTGTTTCTATCCATGAAGGTGCTTGTGAGGGCTGTCATATTGTTTTGCCACCTCAGTTTATTAACGAAGTTAGAGCTGGAGATGAGATTAAGTATTGCCCTTATTGTAGTAGAATTCTTTTCTATGAAGGTAATGAATCTTTTCAAGATGATGATACCCTTGTGTTTGATGATTCTGAAATGGGAGGCTTGGCTGATTTAGTGTAGTCAGTTTTGAGTCAATTGCTTTAAGGAGACTCTTAGATTAATTAGTTTTTCACCGTTATCTAGGAGTTTCCTCGAGTGAGTATGCTCTTTAATGGATGTTTTTTATCTTCTAAGGCGTACGCTTTCAATATCGTTTGTGAAAAGTTCTCTTAAGTCATTGAGCTTTAGAGCCATTAGTGCCATGCGATCAATTCCAATTCCCCAAGCAAGCACAGGTACATCAATTCCCATAGCTTGAGTAACTTCAGGTCTCATAATGCCTGAACCTCCTAGCTCAAACCAACCAATGACAGGGTGCTTAATATGCACTTCAATTGAAGGTTCTGTGAATGGGAAATAGCCAGGTACATATTTAACTTCACTAGCTCCTGCAATTTCTACGGCAAAGATTTTTAACATACCGAGCAATGTTTTCAAATTTACACCTTCTCCTAAGATGATTCCTTCAGTTTGATAAAAATCTGATAAATGCGTAGCATCGACTTTGTCAGAGCGAAAACACCTAGCTATACCAAAATATTTTCCCGGTACTTTTGCACTTTTCAACTGCTTTGCTGATAACACTGTCCCTTGACTTCGCAAAATTAAGCGACGTGTAAAATCTTTATCAAATTCATAATTCCAGCCACGGCTTCCCGTCTCTCCGCCATTTTTATGTATCTGCGAAACTCGAGTTAAATATGGTTCTTCAATTGAAGTGGCACTTTCAGGGTTTTTTATATAGTAAACGTCATGAATGTCTCTTGCAGCATGAAACTGTGGCATAAACAGAGCATCAGAATTCCAAAAGTCTGTTTCTACAAGAGGACCATCAAATTCTTCAAAGCCCATTCCAACTAGTTTGTCTTTTACACTTTCCAAAAAGTCTACGTAAGGGTTAGTACGCCCTAGTATCATTCTAGCTGGGGGAATATTGATATTATATGCTCTAAATGTTTTGCCTCTCCAGTTTTCGTTTTTTAGCATTTCGGGAGTAAGTTGTCCTGTTTCTTCTCCTGTAATTCCTGCTTTTTCCAAAGCCTTACTCACATCGAATGCAAGAGGTGTGAACTCATAAAGGATTTCATCTTTCTCAACTATTTTGAAAGGAACATCACTAGCTCCTCTTTTTTTAGCAATAGAAGTGATCACATTTTTTTCTTCTTCCGTGAGTTCTATACCTTTCAACATATGCTCTTCGTTTTTGAGTACTTTACTCAACAAAGTTTCTATAATTTCTAGGTTTTTTGATTTCACTTTTCCTATAAAG
>CAJPOH010000027.1 GCA_905372205.1 uncultured Treponema sp. | reverse complement strand
GATTAATTCATTATATGGTGATGTCCCAACGTTTTTAATTTCTAATTGTTATATTTCTGAGAAGGCTACAAAAAGTATTGAACGTTTTATATCTCATAAAATAATAAAAAGTTATTGTTTTGAAAAAGATATTGATGATTTTATTGATGCTGTTCAAGATTTACCAGCTAGAGATGAAAATGAAAAAATAAAAATTGCTCGAATTTACAATTCATTGATTGGCAAGAGTAAGAACATGGAAGAATTAAGATTATTCATATCAAATGCTTCTAAATTTGAACAAACAGTTTTGCTACTAGGAGAGACGGGATGTGGGAAAACTAGTGTTGCTGAGTTGATACATGATTTATCTGATAGAAATTGTGAGTGTTGATATGGGAACTATTCCATCAGAATTAGTGGAAACAACATTGTTTGGAGTCAAAAAAGGTGCATATACTGGTGCATCTGAAGATAGAAAAGGGCTTATAGAGCAGGCGAATCATGGAACATTGTTTTTAGATGAAATTGAAAATATGTCGTTAGATATGCAATCTAAGTTATTGCGAGTTTTGGAAACACATAAGATAAGGGTTGTTGGAGAAAATATTGAAAAAAATATAGATTTTAGACTTATATGTGCTTCTAACTGTAACTTATTAGAAATGATAAAGTTAGGTAAATTTCGCCAAGATTTATATTATAGGATCAATGTTTTAAATTTTGAGATACAACCATTGAGAGAAAGGAGAATAGATATAGAGGTTTTGTCTAGTTTTTATGCCGAAAAACATAATTTTACAATAACTGATGGAGCATTGAATAAGCTAAAGTCAGCTAAGTTTATGGGTAATGTTAGGGAGCTTTTTCATGTTATTGAAAGAGCTTGTATAATGAGTTTTCCCTTAAAAATAATATATCCTGAGCATATCATTATTGATTTAGTAGGTATGTAAGTTATAATTGAGAAAGCTGTTATAGAGTTGAGGTAATTTCTACTAAATTTATATCAAGGTGTTAATTATGAGAAGTCAAAATATGGGGCATAGTTCTTAACTTTCAGCGTACAAAAAAGGCTAGACAGGAATCATCCTATCTAGCCTTTTGAATGAAAATCTCTACATCTTTTAGTAGGTAATCTTTAACGACATAATGAAAGTACCATTATGCATATTGTTATTGACAGGAGATGCAATCATATAACCACCATCAACACCACCTTCATAATTGTTTGGAGAAAGTTTTCCATGCATCCAGTTAAAGTCAAATTCAACCTTTTCTACAGGACTAAAGGTGAGACCTAGCATATAAGCCACACCAAAATAAGGATTGATTGAAATTTTTCTAGCATCACCTTTGTGTAAGCTATCATGCATACCAACATGGTTTGTCTCACCGTAGAACTCAAAGTATGGTTTAATCCACATAACATCGGTGAATGAATATTTGTAAGAAGCACCAAAATTAAACCCTACTGGAATTTGCCTTACTCCCCATTCAGATAAACTTGTTTGTAAGTCAGAATAATCAATTGTCTTATCTTGAATTTGTGCGTTGTAATTTAGGAGTTGGCTTCTAATCAAAGAATCGTTTGCAACTGTTCCTGCTTTCTTAACCATTAAGTCATAGAAGTTAAGTCCTGCATGTGCAGAAAAACCTTCTAACAATTGAGTATTCTTGTTTCCTGCTGTTGTACTAAAACCAACATGGAAAGCAAGATTATCTGTGTCAGGAATATCACTTAGGTCGTCCCACCCATGCAATGCAGTTCCCTTTGAATTTGCATAGAGAGCCACATCAACCCATTTATATGAAAGACCTAGCCCCATATCCCAAGCAAAACCCCAGCCATCCTTCTTAACGCCGTTGATCTTTGCTTCATACTTATGGTTTGCAGCTCCATCAAAGCCAAATTTAATAGCCATTCCTTCAAGAGGGCTAAGCTCCAAAGCACCACCTACAGAAAGGAAGAATTTTCTGTCTCCACCACCATAAACATCATCAATTGTTACGTTATAGCCTTTGTCAGACTGCTTCTCTATACCTCCAACCCGTCTATCTCTGGCCCTTGCAATTCCATTAATGGCAAAATCTATGCTTAACATCTCAATAGGTTTCATTGAGAAGTCAAAACCAAATCCATACTTGCTGTCATGATTTCCAGATTTTTTATCAAAGGAAGGATCCACAGGCTTAGATTCCCAATTACCATTGGAGCCAAACTTAAAGCCTAAATCAAGATTCATAAGCTCTTCATTTGAATAACCAATTTTTGTTCCCCAGCCATCAAAGCCAGGAGCAAAGTGATCTCCGAAAGTACCTGCTGGCCTTGTACGTGAAAGTGGAGCCCATAGTTGTGCAAAATTCATACTAAAGTCAGGCTTATCAAAAACAGTGATATACGCACCATAAAAAACCAAGCGTGCATCCACACCACTAACGTTCGCTACAATACCCTGAGGAGTAACTTGTAAACCGCCACCAGGCCCTGTTGCAAAACCAAAGCTCTGAACATCTATCGTTCCATAAACATTTGCATCCTTATTAGAAGAACCTCCAGAAAGCTCTGTTGCAACGGTAAAAGGCAAAACAACCCTTATACTATTGCTATTATAAAAGCCATGCTTAGGAACAGCATCGCCTTCTGATTTGACATTGCGATTCACACCTGCACCCAAATCAATTCCCCACTGAACAGTTGTAACACCATTAACAATTGGCTGTTGTTCAGCACCTTCTGCTTCCTGCGAAAAAGCAGGTAGGATTAGCAAAACTGCCAAAGCAAAAATAGATAGTAATTTCTTCATTAGAAACACGTCCCCCTTTCTAAAGATTGATTGAGAGTATATAACATCATATTTCAACTGTCAAGAATAGCAAAATACACTAATTACCCTTTCAATAGAAAACGTTTAAGAAAAATTTGATCAGGAGATGATTGATTGCTTTTAATTTGATTTAAGGAGCTTATTAGAGAGACTAATTTTGACCTGCATAATTTGAAGAGATTAGCTAATTAATCTAAGAGTTTTCCTTAATATATTCCTACCCTTGAAAATAAAAAGTAATAACTGTATAGTTAGCCATATGAAATCTACAAATTTATTAAAAAGATCAGAAGTCGCTAAAGACGACAAATGGGATTTATCCTCTCTTTTTGAGAGTGATGAAAAATGGGAAGAATCTCTTTCAAAGTTTATTGAAATGGGAGCTGAGGCACAAAAATTTAAGGTTGCTTTTGAAAAACCTGAAAGTGTTACAGCAGATGTCTTGTTGAAAGCTTTGAATCAGTCTTCAGATACTCAACGTTTGGGAGAGAGGCTTTATAGTTATGCAATGCTTAACAAGTCTTCAGATGAAGGCGATAGCAAAAACCTTGATCGCATTGGACGCATCATTATGGCTTTCACGGACCTTTCCGCAAAGACTAGTTGGTTTATTCCAAGTATCATGCAAATTCCTGAAGACAACTTACGCAAATGGATTAATCCAAAAGGTGAAACTGGTGAAGCTTTCAAAGATCACCGCGTCTACATAGAAAAAATGCTTTACGAAAAGCCTTTCATTCTTTCCGATAAGGAAGAAAGAGTATTGTCTCTGCTTTCTGAAAGTCAAGGAGTGTCACAAGGAGCGTTTTCTCAACTTACAAATGTTGACATGGATTTTGGCTACATCAATGATGGGAGTCAAGACAAAAAGCTCACTCAGTCTTCCTATTCACAATTTTTGGCAAGCTCTGATAGAAGCATAAGAGAGAAGGCATACAAGCAATTTTACTCAGTTTTTGATGGACACAAAAACACAATAAGCTCTCTTTATGCAGGTAGAGTGCAACAAAATATAGCATTAGCTAAAATTAGAGGCTATTCTTCGGCATTAGAGCGAGCATTACAACCTGATAAAGTTCCTTTAGCAGTGTATGAAAACTTAATAGAAACAGTGCATAAAAACCTAGAGCCGTTACATAAGTATTATTCGCTTATGAGAAAAACTCTAAAGGTAGATAAATTAAAACCTTACGATGTCTACGTTCCACTTGTGGATACAGTGAAAAAAGTGACTCCTTACGATGAAGCTGTAGGAATTGTTACAGAGGCAGTTTCTATTTTAGGTGATGAATATGTTTCAACACTAAAAAAAGGTTTAACAGAGCAACACTGGGTAGATAAATATGAGAATGTTGGAAAAAGATCAGGTGCTTTTTCTGCTGGTGTTTATGATGGTTATCCTTATATTCTTCTTAATTATAAGGAAGATGTTTTGCGCGATCTATTCACGCTCATCCATGAAGGTGGGCATTCTATGCACAGCTGGTATTCGACGCACAATAACCCGTATCCTTGCTATGGGTACACAATCTTTGAAGCAGAGGTTGCATCAACGTTCAATGAAGAATTGTTGTTCCGTCATTTGTTAAAACATGCAGAAAATGACAAGATGAAAGCCTATCTTTTGAGCATGCGTGCAGGAGACGTTTTAGCAACTCTTTATAGGCAAACAATGTTTGCAGAATTTGAAAAGATTGCACATGATTGTGTTGAAAAAGGACAACCATTAACTCTTTCTGTGATAAGAGAAGAATATGGAAAATTATTGAGGCTATACTTTGGCTCTGAGATGGAATTTGAAGATACAAGCGACTTAGAGGCTTTACGTATTCCACATTTTTATAATTCGTTCTATGTTTATAAATATGCAACAGGTATTTCTGCTTCTATGGCTTTAGCTGAAAGGGTGAGTTCTGGTGGAGCTAAGGAGAGAGAAGATTACTTTAATTTCCTAAAATCTGGTGGTTCTCGTTATCCAATTGAAAGCTTGAAGGTTGCAGGAGTGGATATGGCAACAAGTGAACCAGTGCAGGCAGCTTGCGATAATTTTGCAAAGATAGTGAGAGAGCTAGAAGAAGCATTAAAAAAGATATAGGTGTTATGTATAATTCATCTGCGGAGGAAAAACTTCTTTCCTCCGCTTTCCAATCTTCACAAATTTTTAAGTCTTTCTTAAAGCCAGACATCGATAGAAGAGAATTCATTGTTTCTTTTCTAAAAGGAAATGGTGTTCCGTTCATACCAGTTTCTCTTTCTACGGGCAATCATTTAGTAGTCCATTATCCAAAAAAAAACTATAATAGATGCTATAGAAATAAGTTGTTTGTTGCTCACTATGATAGAAAAGAAGGCACTGAAGGTGCAAACGACAACTCTGCTGCATGTTTTATTTTAATGAACTTTGCAGTCTATCTTTTGTCTTGCAATTACGAGCATAATATTAAAATAATTTTTACAGATTCAGAAGAAACTGCAAGTGCAGGCCTAGAATTGCAAGGCTCCTATAAACTAGCTTTAGGTTTGCGTCAATTAAACATGGCTGATAATGATGTCTATATTTTTGATATGTGTGGGAGAGGAGATACCTTGATTTTTTCTCTTGCAGGCATTTATGGTAGGCATAAGGAAAAAACTCTCAGCCTAATGGAACTTCACAATAAGGCAATTTTGCATGCAAAAGAAAGTGCAACAAGATATATGTCGCTAATCACTCCATATAGCGATAATGCAGGCTTTATTGCAGCAGGGCTTAATGCACAACTAGTTACCGTGCTTCCATTTGACGAAGGAATGGTCTTGCAAAAAGCTCTTAACGAAATCAAGGATAAAACTTTTTATAATGAATTAGTTGATGCAATCTTAAAAAACAAAAAATGTGAAAAAGCTTCCCCTCTTGAAAAAATTATTCCACACACATGGCAAAAAATGCACACTCCTTTTGACACACTCGACACTTTGACAGATTCCACGTTTGCTTTGGTGCACAATTATATGAAAGTGCTGGCAAGAAAAATGGAAAGATATTAAGTTAAACCTAGAAAGTAAGATACCTTCAATAATAAAAAAGATACACTGATTAATTTACTACTCACAATTAAGGAGCCACTGATTAATTCGAAAGCGAATTAATCAGTGGCTCCTTAAATTTTAGATAGTGGATTTTGATTTTGCTGGTTTTTACTTGCAAGTTTTCTTGGATAAGAACTTCTACTCATCTTCATTTAAAGCTTCCTTAGATTACTATCAGTTTCCTTAACAAAATAAATGTGCTATAATGTTCCTATGCTCAAACGTTTTGTTATTTTCTTATTTATCTTTTTGTGTTTTTCATGTTCTCTTTTTAATGAACGCCCTAGAGAAAAAACTCTCATTGTATTGATGAACTTTGATGTTACAAATTTTGATCCAATTGAAAGCAATGATAATATCGCTTCTAGTGTTTTCTGTGAGATATATGAAGGTCTTTTAAAATTTGATGAAAACTTAAAACCTGTTTTAGCACTAGCTGAAAGTATAGATGTGAAAGATGGAATTGAATATACTTTCAAGATTAAGGAAAATATTCATTTTCATGATGGTTCTTTACTAACAGCTAAAGATGTGAAATTTAGTCTTGCAAGAGCAATTCAATCTGAATTAGTAGGTTATCTTTTTACTAGCATAGATCCTGCTTCATTTGAAATTATCGATGATTACACTATTAAGTTTTCTCTTAAAGCACCAAGTGCGGGAATCCTTATGACACTTTGTCATCCTTCTGCTTTCATTGTGAATGAAAAAGTTGGAAAACTTAAAGTATCAGGAAAAAATGCATTAAGCTTGCATCCAATAGGGACAGGCCCTTTTAAGTTTGTTTCAGCAAGTGAAGGTTTGGTAGAGCTTGAACGCTTTGAAGAGTATCATGGTGATAAGCCTTATTTTCAATTTATGGAATTTAGGGTAGATGTACGAACTCTTGAACGCATTAAGGACGTAGAAAATGGAAAAGCAGATATAATTTTTAACTTAAGCTTATCTGAATTCCAAAAGTACGCTCAAAATGAAAATTTACGTTTTTACACTATTCAAGGGCTTGGCACAGAATATCTTGGAATGAATATGAGGCGACCACCCTTAGATGATATTCGAGTGAGGCGTGCTATAGCAAAAGGTATTGATATTGATCTCATAAATAAAGTAACGTCAAATGGACTTTATGAAAGTGCAACAGGACCTTATGCTCAAGGTATTCCTTACTCAATTGCAAATAAGAAAAAAACTATTAAAAGAGATGTTGAAGAAGCCAAAAGACTCCTTTTTAGTGCTGGATATATTGATGGTATTAACTTACGACTTGTTATTGCAGAAAGTTTTGAACGCAGTGAAATGGCTAGTAAGATTAAGGAGCAACTTTCACGCATAGGTGTTAACGTGGAATTAGAAGTGCTTGAGATGGATGCATTTATTGCTATGTTGGAAAGTGGAGAGATAGATATGTTTCAACTTGGTTGGATCCCTGATACTTTAGATCCAGATAGTGCTTTGCGCCCATGTTTTTATTCAAGGACTGATTTAAAAAATGCTAACTACATTGGCATTTCTGATGGAGAACTAGATAACTTACTTGATGAAGGTAGCTTATCATTAGATGAAGATAAGAGAAAAGAGATTTATGAAGCAGCACAGGAACGGATTCTAGAATTAGTGCCAGCAATTTTTCTCTATGTAGATAAAATAACTCTTGCTATGCCAAGACATTATGAAGGAGTAATTATGAATCCGTTTGGGTATCATTTTTTAGCTTACGTAAAGCCAATCCTATCTACTATAGATGAGTGAAATTTCTCAAAAACGTTATGATTATATGTGGAGTGGACGAAGCAGGAAGAGGTCCGTTAGCTGGACCTGTATGTGCTAGTGCTGTAGTTTTTTCTTCAAAAGACTTAGATGTTTCATTATTGAATGATTCAAAAAAGCTGTCTGAAAAAGCACGTCTTAAAGCATTTTATGAGATTACCAAAAAGGCTTACTATGCAATAGGCTGGGTATCAAATGTTGAAATTGATAATATTAATATCTTACAAGCAAGTCTTTTAGCTATGAGACGTGCATTTTCTATTCTTTATAGCGAATTGCTAGAAAAAAAAATTGTCCCTTTAGCAGAACTTAAAGTGATTGTTGATGGTAATGCAATGCCGAATTTCAGTGAAAATGTTATCTCTGAAACGCTTATAAAAGCAGATGCAAGCGTGCCTGAAGTGATGGCAGCTTCCATTATTGCAAAAGTTGCAAGAGACAAAATGATGTGTAGGTATTCTTGGCTATATCCTGAATGGGGATATGAAAAACATAAGGGTTATCCAACAAAAGCTCATATAGAAACAATTAAAAAATATGGCGTGAATCCTATAC